>NZ_AEJZ01000081.1:0-26300 GCF_000208525.1 Escherichia sp. TW14182 | reverse complement strand
TAAGACGCGTCAGCGTCGCATCAGGCATTGTGTACAGAATGGCGGATGCGGCAAAAACGCCTTATCCGCCCGAATAAAAATTACTTCTGCGCTGCCAGCGCCTCATTTACCCAGCCATCGAACTGTTGCTGGTGGGCTTTGATCCAGCCATCAACGTGACCCTGAATATCGCCTTCTGAGGCTTTGCCGTCATGCATAATGGCGTTCTGGGCGTTAATGTCTGCCACCGGCAACTGCATAATGGCAAACAGTTTCGCTGCCGCCGGGTTTTTCTCAGCCCAGGCTTTGTTGGCAACGATATGCATGGTGCTGACCGGGAAGCCGTAATTTGCGCCATTCGGTAGTTTGGTATCGGCGTTTTTATCACCCGGCAGTGCGGAGAACGGCACCTGCAACCAGACGACATCTTTGCCCGGCTTCAGTTCGTTACTCACCCAGTACGGCGTCCAGGTGTAGTAAAACACCGGCTTGCCCTCTTTGTAACGACTGATGGTGTCAGCCATCATCGCCGCATAGTTACCCTGATTATGCGTCACGGTGTTGGTCAGTTCATACGCGGCAAGCTGGTGATTAATGGCACCTTCGCAGCCCCAGCCGGGGTTACAGCCGGTTAAATCCGCTTTGCCATCGCCGTTGGTATCAAATAGTTTGGCGATCTTCGGATCTTTCAATTGTGCGATGTTGGTGATTTTGTACTGGTCGGCGGTTTTTTTATCGATCAGGTAACCTTGCGCCGCGCCGTTAACAAATACCCCTTCACGATAAAATTTCTTATCGCCACCGGCTGCTTCGTACATGTTGTCATGCAGCGGCGTCCAGTTCACAGCGGTGAAGGTTGCATCGCCAGAAGCAAGCGAGGTGTAGCCAACGTTGTAATCCACTTCGCTGGGTTTATTGACGGTATAACCTAATTTCTCTAATGCACGACTGACCAGCAGCGTCTGGAAGGTTTCTTCAGTGATGGTGCTCTGAACTGGATTAACAGTAATGCCTTTGCCCGGCAGATCGGCAGCAAAAGTTTGTGTAGAGATAAGCGTGGCAAACGCTGTCGCAAAAAGTACGCTATGTCGCATTGTTATTCCTTTTTTTGGCAGGGTGGTAATGCCCGGTGTCACCGGGCAAGTGCAGAGTTATTTAATGAATGGGCGGGTCAGCAGACCGACAGGGCCAGTGGTGTACCAGCGTCGGTTGCCGCGACTGCGTGAGTCGCGCCCAACGGCCTGGGTCAGGCGATCGAGGATAATGGCGAGGATCACAATCCCGACGCCGCCAACGGTGGCAAGCCCCATATCCAGACGACCGATACCGCGCAGAACCATCTGACCAAGCCCGCCAACAGCAATCATCGAGGCGATGACCACCATTGAAAGAGCCAGCATCAGCGTCTGGTTAACGCCCGCCATAATGGTCGGCATCGCCAGCGGTAACTGAACTTTGAACAGCATCTGGCGCGGGCTGGCACCGAATGAGCGCGAGGCTTCAATCAGATCCGCCGGAACCTGGTTAATCCCCAGAATGGTCAGACGGATAATCGGCGGCAGAGCAAAGATGATAGTCACCACCACGCCCGGCACGTTACCGATACCAAACAGCATGACGATTGGCACCAGATAAACAAACGCTGGCGTGGTCTGCATGGCATCAAGCAGTGGACGAATAATTTTCGCCGCTCGCGGACTTCTCGCCAGCCAGATCCCCAACGGCAAACCGATGACGATACAGAACAGCAGGGCGGTTAATACCAGCGCCAGGGTGACCATTGCTTGCGACCATGCGCCAATCGCGCCGATAGCAATCAGTGAAACCAATGTCGCAACGCCCATACCGACGCCGGAAATCTGCCAGGCGATGAGAGCGAAAACGATAATCGCCACAGGTGCAGGCATACCCAGCAGCAATTGCTGGAAACCGTTGAGAATATAATCCACCGGAACGCGCACACCCTGAAAGACGGGACGGAAATGGGTAACGACCCAGTCGATCCCTTCAGTTACCCAACTGTCGAGTGGGATCAGCGTCTTGTGGAATGGATCGAGAATATTAAAATGCTCGACGTTTGGCGCAGGCGTACTGGACAGCCAGTCAGCGCCACCGCCGTCAGTCGGTGCAGCAGCCGGTGTACCCCAGGCGTCTGCGGATTGTGCGGCGCTGTCTGCCGCTGGTGTGGTATCCCACGGATTATTTTGATCAGCCATTGTTTACCCCCTCACGATCTAAAGCGCGCAGCAGCATTCCTTTCGAAATGATGCCGACATACTGTTGGTCCTCGTCGACCACGGGCACCGCACACGGCGCCTGTCCGACATGAGAGAGCAACTCGCTAAGAGGCGTCTGAGCATCGACCGCTAACGGCGCATCAATCAGCGCCGCATCAAGACCTTGCTGCTGCGTTAATGCTGCTTTTAACGAATCGATAGACACTGCGCCGACAAATTTATTACCGCGTTCGATGACGTAACCATATTCGCGGTCTTCATCCTGCAATAATTTCAGCGCCGAACGCGGGCCGAAGCCGGGTGTTTTACGAATTAAGCCATTAGGGCTGCGGCGGGCAATATCTTTTGCGCTGAACACCTGGCTAATATCGACGCCACGGAAGAAGGTACGGACATAATCATTCGCCGGATTATTAAGAATTTCATCCGGTGTACCAACCTGTACCACTTCACCATTTTGCATAATGGCAATTCGGTCGCCAATACGCATAGCTTCATCGAGATCGTGGGAAATAAATACAATGGTGCGCTGATGTTTCGCCTGTAATTTTACCAGCTCATCCTGCATCTCGGTGCGAATTAGTGGGTCGAGCGCCGAGAAGGCTTCATCCATTAATAAAATATCCGGATTGATGGCTAATGCGCGAGCCAATCCGACACGTTGGCACATCCCGCCAGAAAGTTCGTCCGGGTAACTGTGGGCATAATTTTCCAGCCCGACCTGACGCAGTGCATCAATAGCTTTTTCCCGGCGTTCTTCGGCGTTAATTCCAGCTAATTCCATGCCGAAGGCAGTATTGTCCAGCACGGTCATATGTGGCATTAAGGCAAAGGACTGGAAGACCATCGCAATCTTTTTTCTGCGCACCTCACGGAGTTCGGCATCGGATATTTTGGCAATATCCACACCGTCAATCAGTACTTGTCCACGGGTGGGTTCAATCAGGCGATTGAGAAGGCGTACCATTGTGGATTTACCCGAACCGGATAATCCCATGATGACAAATATCTCGCCTTCTTCAATGGCCAGACTGGCGTCTTTTACGCCAAGCGATAGACCTGTTTTTTCCAGAATTTGTTCTTTTGAAAGTCCTTTTTCGATATATTTGAAAGCCCGTTGTGGATGCTCGCCAAATATTTTATAGAGATTTTTAATTTCTAATTTAATTGCCATGCAATAGAAAGATTCCTGTTATTTGTTTATGTCGATATATTACCCGATGGAAATAGTCACTTTTTTCTACCCTAACATACTGAGAATCTGAGGCAACCCCTGATGGCAAATGTGGCATGAATATTGATGTGAGCAAATTGCCGGAATTTCCCGTGATATAAGGGCTGAGAGCAAATCGAGAAAAGTTGATATTTTTTGTTATAGATAGCGGAAAAACGCCTGAATATTGTAGTTTCAGGCGAATAATGCAACAGAGTATCAGTGTAGATCACCACAAAATATCTGTGTGATAAAAAGCCATTTAATGAAAATTATTTCCCTGCTGCGGTTGGTGATATTTTTTAAATAACGGTGTCAGAAATTCCAGTCTTCGTCTTCTGTTTCGACCGCTTTTCCCATCACATAAGAGGAGCCAGAACCGGAAAAGAAATCGTGATTTTCATCGGCATTCGGCGAAAGCGCGGCGAGGATTGCCGGATTCACTTCCGCCATTTCTGCCGGGAAAAGCGGTTCGTACCCCAGATTCATCAACGCTTTATTGGCGTTGTAACAGAGAAACGCTTTCACATCGTCAGCCCACGGGGTTTCGGCGTACAGCTCATCGGTGTATTGCAACTCGTTGTCGTAGAGTTCCAGCAACAAATCGAAGGCGAAACTCTTCAACTCTTCACGTTGTCCCAGAGATATCTTTTCCATGTTTTTCTGATATTTATAGCCGATGTAGTAACCGTGGACTGCTTCATCGCGAATAATCAGACGGATCAGGTCTGCGGTATTGGTCAGCTTTCCGCGGCTGGAAAAATACATCGGCAGCCAGAAACCGGAATAGAACAAAAAAGATTCAAGAAACACACTGGCGATTTTCTTTTTCAGCGGATTATCGCCGCGATAATGTTGCTGAATAATCTGTGCTTTTCGCTGCAACGGCGCGTTTTCTTCACTCCAGGCGTAGGCGGCATCGACATCTTTTGTCTGGCACAGCGTCGAGAAAATCGAACTGTAAGAGCGGGCATGAACCGCTTCCATAAAGCTGATATTTGATAATACCGCCTCTTCATGGGGCGTGATCGCATCGGGCATCAGCGAAGGTGCGCCGATAACATTTTGCAGCGTGTCGAGTAGCGTCAGGCCAGTAAAAACACGCATCGTCAGTTGTTGCTCTACGGCGCTTAATGTCTGCCAGGCGGGGATATCGTTCGACAGTGGCACTTTTTCCGGTAGCCAGAAATTACTGGTCAGGCGATTCCACACCTCCAGATCTTTATCGTCAGTAATCTTGTTCCAGTTGATGGCGCTGATACGTGAGAGTTTCATAGATATTCCTTAAAGTGCGCAGGAGACGCAGCCTTCAATTTCAGTACCTTCCAGCGCCATCTGACGCAGGCGAATGTAATAGAGCGTTTTGATACCCTTGCGCCAGGCGTAAATCTGCGCTTTGTTGATATCGCGAGTGGTGGCGGTATCGGGGAAAAACAGCGTCAGCGACAAACCCTGATCGACATGGCGAGTCGCTTCCGCGTAGGTGTCGATAATCTTTTCCGCGCCAATTTCGTAAGCGTCCTGATACAGCGCCAGATTCTCATTAGTCATAAACGGGGCAGGGTAGTAAACGCGCCCGGTTTTGCCCTCTTTGCGGATCTCTACTTTCGCCACAATCGGATGAATACTCGACGTGGCATGGTTGATATAAGAGATGGAACCGGTTGGTGGCACCGCCTGGAGATTCTGGTTGTAGATGCCATAGCGCATCACGTCGTCGCGCAGTCGCGCCCACATCTCACGGGTAGGTAGCGTAATACCGCTACGGGCAAACAGTTCGCCAACTTTCGCCGTTTTCGGCTGCCAGTTACCTTGCAGATATTGGCTAAAATATTCACCGCTGGCATAGCGTGACTGTTTGAACCCGGCGAAGGTTTCACCGCGTTCGCGCGCCAGCAACATCGAGGTGCGCAGCGCGTGCCAGGTGATGGTATAGAAATAGAGATTGGTGAAATCCAGAGCCTCCGGCGAACCATAGGCGATGCCTTCCCGCGCCAGATAACCGTGTAAATTCATCTGCCCCAGCCCGATGGCGTGCGAGGCGGTATTTCCGGTCTCGATGGAGGGCACGCTGCGGATATGACTCATATCCGACACCGCCGTCAGACCGCGCACGGCTGTTTCTACCGTGCGGGCAAAGTCGGGGGAATCCATGGTGTGGGCAATATTCAACGAACCTAAATTGCAGGAAATATCATGGCCTGTGCGAGCATAGTTGAGATTCTCGTCATACTCTGAGGCGCTGTTTACCTGCAAAATCTCTGAGCAAAGATTGCTCATATTTATGCGCCCGGCGATAGGGTTAGCACGGTTTACCGTGTCTTCATACATGATGTAGGGATAGCCGGACTCAAACTGGATCTCCGCCAGCCGCTGGAAGAAATCACGCGCGTTGATGTATTTTTTGCGGATGCGTTTATCGGCAACCAGTTCGTCATAGTGTTCGCTGATGGCGATATCGGCAAACGGCTTGCCGTAAACCCGCTCAACGTCATAGGGCGAAAACAGTGCCATCTGCGCATTCTTTTTCGCCAGATGGAAGGTGATATCCGGGATCACCACGCCCAGCGACAGCGTTTTAATGCGGATTTTCTCGTCGGCATTTTCCCGCTTTGTGTCGAGAAAACGCAGAATATCGGGATGATGGGCATGTAAATAGACTGCACCCGCCCCCTGACGAGCGCCGAGCTGATTGGCATAGGAAAATGCGTCTTCCAGCATTTTCATCACCGGAATTACGCCAGAAGATTGATTTTCAATACGTTTAATTGGCGCGCCCGCTTCCCGCAGATTCGACAGCAAAAATGCCACGCCGCCGCCGCGTTTCGACAGTTGCAGTGCGGAATTTACCGCCCGGCCAATCGACTCCATATTGTCTTCAATACGCAGCAGAAAACAGGAAACCAGTTCGCCGCGCTGCTGTTTGCCACAGTTGAGGAATGTTGGCGTGGCAGGCTGAAAGCGTCCTGACAGCATTTCATCGGTCAGTTGCAACGCCAGCGTTTCATCGCCTTGTGCCAGCGTCAGCGCCACCATAGTGACTCGATCGGCAAAATCCTCCAGATAACGCTTACCGTCGAATGTTTTCAACGTATAGCTGGTGTAAAACTTCCATGCACCGAGGAACGTCTGGAAACGAAAACCGCTGGCGTGCGCGCGGGCAAATAGCGTAATGACAAAGTCGCGAGAGTAGCGATTGAGGACATTTTCATCATAGTAACCTTCGTTGACCAACCAGTTCAGGCGCTGCTGCTGGCTACTGAAGGTCACACTGTTCGGGCGTACATGCGTCGCCATAAAGGCGTCTACGGCCTGGCTGTCTTTATCGAACTGAATGCGACCTGCGCTATCGTAAAGGTTAAGCATCGCATTCAGGGCGTGGTAATCCATTGTTTCCTGCGTCAGGCGTTCTGCGGTTGTCGTTGCCAAAATTCGGTTACTCCTTTACGAACATTTTCGATATCGCTTTGCGTACCCATGAGTTCAAAGCGGTACAGCCACGGCACGCCGCATTTCCGGGCAATCACATCTCCGGCGCGACCATACGCCTCACCAAAGTTGCGATTACCCGAAGCAATAACGCCGCGAAGCAACGCCCGGTTATGTTCGTCGTTTAAAAAGCGAATCACCTGTCGTGGCACAGCGCCAGCCGTACCGCCACCGCCGTAAGAGGGCACGATCAGGATGTAAGGCTCGTCTACCTGAATCCGTTCCCGCTCATTGAGTGGAATGCGCACGGCGGGCAGCCCTAAACGTTCGATAAAACGCTGCGTATTTTCGGAGCTGCTGGAGAAGTAGACGAGCTGGCTCATGCACTGGCCGCGTGTGGCGCTGGATGCAGACGGTTGATCATGTCCGGACGAAAACCAGACCAGCTAAGATCGCCTGCAATCACTACCGGCAACTGACGAAAGCCCTGAGCACGCAACGCTTCCGCCGCTTCAGGAACGCGATCGACATTAATCATTTCAAAATCAAAGCCCCGGTTTTCCATCGCCCGTTTGGTGGCGTGGCACTGAACGCAATCGTTACGAGTGTAAATAATAATGCGCATGATTCGTATTTCCGTTTAAAATGAAGATACGGCGCGATGATACGCGTCGGGTTGTCTCTCTGTTGATACAGGGATACTAGATGTAGTTGAAAAAAGATTCAACCATACAAGATATGGGAAATTTCGATAAATCTCACCGCCGTTGAGTGGCTCAGCGGGGTAGGGGGTTTTGTGTTCTATAGCCGGGTGATTACCCGGCATCAGGAAATTACATCCGCATGGAAACGGCCAGGCGGTTAAAGCAATTCATCAGTCCGATGGCAAAAGTCAGGTCGCTGATCTCTGCTGCGCTGAAATATTCAAGCAAAGGTTGATAAACGTCGTCTTCTGCATGGCTTCGGGCAATATCGGTCACCGATTCCGCCCAAGCCAGCGCCGCCCGCTCGCGATCATCAAAATGATGGCTCACCCGCCAGCCTGCCAGAGCGTCCAGCTTGTGCTGCGGCACACCGGATTTGCGTAATGCTTTACTGTGCATCTCCAGACAAAATGCGCAGCCGTTTATTTGCGAGACGCACAAATAAACTAACTCCATCAGTGTGGTATCCAGCGCACTATTTTCCAGCGCCGTTTTGGCCTGCACCAGCGCGTTATACACTGCCGGGCTAAGTTCGTAGTAAGGCTGACGTAATGTAGTCATACAGTTTCTCCTCTTATTAACGCCCGCAATGTAGCACTATAATGGACTGCTAAAGAGAGCCATAAATTACCTAAAAAAGCAGACCATATGCCGCGCTATCAGGATATCGCCCGTCAGTTAAAAACGGCTATTGAGCAAGGGGAACTAAAACCCGGCGCAAGGCTACCTTCCAGTCGTACCTGGTCGCAGGAGCTGGGCGTGTCTCGATCCACCGTCGAAAATGCTTATGCTGAGCTGGTGGCACAAGGATGGCTGGTACGGCGGGGGCAGGCGGGCACCTTTGTCAGCGAGCAAATACATCCCCAACAATCCGCTGTGGATGTGCTTGCCTTTGCCGGTGAAAGCCAGCAACCGCTACCATTCCAGATGGGATTACCCGCACTCGATCTCTTTCCGCGAGAGCTGTGGGCGCGGGTGATGGGGCGCCGTCTGCGTACCCAGACGCGCTTTGATTTGGCGTTAGGCGATGTCTGTGGTGAGGTGGCGTTGCGTGAGGCAATTGTTGATTATTTACGCGTCTCACGCGGGATTGAATGCCAGCCAGAACAGGTCTTTATCACTCACGGTTATGCAGCCTCAATGGCTTTAATTCTGCACGCGCTGGCGAAACCGGGAGACGGGATGTGGATGGAAGATCCTGGTTTTCCGCTGATTCGCCCGATTGTTACTCGCCACGGTGTGGAAATTTTACCTGTGCCTGTTGATGACAACGGACTGGATGTCGCAAGCGGAATGCAAAATTATCCTGATGCACGTTTTGCTCTGATAACTCCTGCGCACCAAAGCCCGCTCGGTGTTGCACTCTCTCTGGCGCGCAGGCATCAGGTGCTGGCGTGGGCAGAGCGTGCGCAGGCGTGGATTATTGAAGACGATTACGACAGTGAATTCCGTTATCACGGTAAGCCATTACCGGCGCTGAAAAGCCTCGACGCGCCACAGCGGGTGATTTATGCCGGAACATTCAGCAAATCGCTATTTCCTGCATTGCGCTGTGCGTGGCTGGTGGTGCCGGTGGAGCAGATTACGCAATTCCGCCAACAGGCGTCACTGAAGCCATGTGCAGTGCCAGTTCTATGGCAGAACACACTGGCTGACTTTCTTCGCGAGGGGCATTTCTGGCGGCATCTGAAGAAAATGCGTCAGCACTATGCGCAGCGTAGGCAGTGGATTGAACAGGCGCTTACGCAACAGGGATTCCTGGTTATGCCACAAAAAGGTGGCATCCAGATGGTTATCAGCATGGTGGGCGATGATATTTTCCACGCTCGTAAAGCCAATACTGCTGGCCTTGCGGTGCAGGCACTTAGCGACTGGCGTATCCGATCAAGTGGGAAAGGAGGATTGCTTCTCTCGTTTACCAATATTATCAGTGAGAGTATGGCGCAGCAGGTGGCACAACAATTACGCAAAGCCTTAAGTTAAAAACCCCGAAGTCAGGCTTCGGGGTCAAAGACGCGTATTTATTATCATTGTTGCATTACGATTTGCGTATGCTTAACAGCGCGCCGATAAAAATACCTACCGCAGCTGCTGTACCCACGCTACACCAGGGTCTTTCACGAACAAAAGAATCTGCGCAGCCAACTGCATCGCGCGCGGCTTGCTGGACGCGAGTACGACCATGCATCCGCGCTCTGGTTTCTTTCAGTAGAGCCTGAGCTTTACTGCGTGCGGCTTCGGCTTCACCTTTGGCGTCGCTGCCCCAGGACTTCAATACAGATTCGAGACTGTCGGCTAATTGATTGACATCATTCTGAATATCCTGCACGCCATCATCGACGTCGTTGCGGTTCGGTCTGTTAAACATATGATCCCCCATTAGAATTCGATGTAATTTTCAGTGTAGACCATAATTTTCTTAACAGAGATTCATCGCGGCTTTATGGACTTTTCTGAAAGCGTTGTGAATGCGCAATCAGGTAAGGTAGGCGCGCAGTAGATATTAACGAGGATAAAATATGTATTTACGACCAGACGAGGTGGCGCGCGTACTTGAGAAAGTCGGTTTTACTGTCGATGTAGTAACCCAGAAAGCATACGGTTACCGTCGTGGGGAACATTATGTCTATGTTAACCGCGAAGCGAGAATGGGACGTACCGCACTGATAATTCATCCAACATTAAAAGAACGTAGTTCCACACTGGCTGAACCTGCTTCCGATATTAAAACTTGCGATCATTACCAGCAATTTCCGCTCTATTTAGCGGGTGAACGTCATGAGCATTACGGTATCCCGCATGGCTTTAGTTCGCGTGTTGCGCTTGAACGTTATTTGCATGGCTTATTTGGCGAAGCCAGTTAAAGACGCGACTGGCGATGCCAGTCGCGAAAAGAAGGGTCAGGCTTTTACCTGCTGGTAGCTGCTCACTTTGAACAAGCGGCGACAGTAATCAAGGAAGTAGCCATAGACCGCCCCCATCAGCATCGAAACAACGATGTTTGAACTGACCGCTGCCATAATCTGGTGCCAGTCTGCGCCTACCACTAATAAGATCGCCATATACACTGGTGACTGGAACGTCACATAAGCCAAAATATCAGCCAGATTTTTTGTCCAACCAGAGTGGCTAACTTTGCGTGCCGCGCGCATAAACAGATCGCGGTACATGCCATATGGCCATGCAATTAAGATATTCACCGGAACGGCCACCAGCCTGGAATAAAAAGATTGTTCGAAGCTCATCCCGGAGAGGAAAACTTCAATACACATGTTCACGACAGTACAGTAAACAACCATCGCGAACGTGTCTGCAACTGCATGACGCAAGCGTGACTGCGGTGAGAACATGCTAATGCTCCTTAATAAAAGCGAAATCGGGTATGAATGGAAATGGAAGCAGTGCTTTAGACTGCCTGTTTCATTTTTGCATAGCGTATATTGCTGGTTGTTAGTAATCAATTAGTGAAAAATTTTTATTTATTTTGTTTTTGTAGATAAAATGTTCCGCAATGGCGTATTTTTTATACATTATGGATTTTTAAATGCCTTTATGAATAATTTTATTTAAAATCATATTATTACGTTGTCATTGTGAACTGTGCTGGTGGGGCGGTTAAGGGCTGTTAACGCCGTAAAGCGTAGACAATCCGGCTTAAGTAGCGGGTTGAGCTCATTTAGCATTTTTAATGACCTGAAGCCACTAATGCCAGCATAAAACTTCAGTTACTGAAACTTTGTTTTTATTCTTTATGTATGCATTTTTATTCAATTTTCTTTAATCTACCTTCGGTGATGATGGCACAGAGGGCATCCGATTATTCGCAAATGTCTGCAATGATAAGTCAAATGGCTAATATATAAACCGAAAATAATTATTAATCTGCCTGGAAATAACGGTTGAAATAATATCGCGCGCGACTGTAAATAGATTAAATTTTGTGGAAATATAATAAGTGATCGCTTACACTACGCGACGAAATACTTTTTTTTGTTTTGGCGTTAAAAGGTTTTCTTTATTATGTCCGTAATGTTACAAAGTTTAAATAACATTCGCACCCTCCGTGCGATGGCTCGCGAATTCTCCATTGACGTTCTTGAAGAAATGCTCGAAAAATTCAGGGTTGTCACTAAAGAAAGACGTGAAGAAGAAGAACAGCAGCAGCGTGAACTGGCAGAGCGCCAGGAGAAAATTAGCACCTGGCTGGAGCTGATGAAGGCTGACGGAATTAACCCGGAAGAGTTATTCGGTAATAATTCTGCTGCACCGCGTGCAGGTAAAAAACGCCAGCCGCGTCCGGCAAAATATCAATTCACCGATTTTAATGGTGAAGTCAAAACCTGGACCGGCCAGGGTCGTACACCGAAACCGATCGCTCAGGCACTGGCTGAAGGTAAATCTCTCGACGATTTCCTGATCTAATGACTGCTGCCGGATGCTGCCACTATGGCGCGTCCGGCGTCGCTTCTTACGCTCGCTGATTCCACGGCATCTTATCTAACAACCTTGCCATCCCGCAAAAACCGCTGATGCCCGCAAACATTAATCCCGCACCGACAAAGCCGCTTAATAAGAAGAACGCGCTATTCACGGCATAACCCAATACGACGCCGATTAATATTAAGCCACCTGCTGTGATCTGTACCTGACGCATTAATGGTAAAGGCTGCGATTTATTTTCAGCTACCGGCAATCCCGCTTTTTTCCAGCCATCAATACCGCCCTCCAGTAAAAAGATATCTGCGGGAGCGGCAATCGCTGCTAATTTTTGTGCATTATTACTGGTGCGTTTTCCTGCCTGACAGTGGAATATAATTTGTTCGCTACGTAATTTTGCCGGAAGACCAGACTGTTCCAGTACGGATAATGGCGCCAGATCCGCTTCAGGAATATGTTCACGAAGATATTCATCGGCATCGCGAATATCGATTAACTTTGCACCGCGTGAGATTAATTCTTGTGCATCAAGCGGTGGAATTGTTGTTAAAGCCATTGCTACTCCTTACGGACAATAGACGTTTTTCAGGGTGGCGATAATGGCATTTACCGCCTCATTTTTAATGAAATAAAGAATGCGTTGGGCATCCCGTTGGCTGTCGATAAGCCCTTCGTCACGCATCCGTGCCAGATGCTGTGACGTTGCAGAGGCACTCAGTCCGGTAATGCGCGCCAGTTCACCGGCGCTGGTGCCGGGGGAACCGCAAATCATGCACAGAATCAGCAACCGTTTGGGGTGACTCATTGCTTTCAGTAAGGCCGCAGCCTGTTCGGCGCTGGCCTGTAGTTGGGCTAGTTCAGTCATATTTATTTAAGTGTTTTCTAAATTAAGTAAACTCTAAACTAAAAATGCAACGTATACCAGCGTCAGCAGCGTAAATGAGGGTAAAAGCAAAGGCTGAAACAGGCAGACTCCGCTAAAATTACTATGCTTAAGAGATAAAATTTCTTTTTAAACAATGAGTAATTTTCTTATAGGGAGGACATATGGGGTTCTGGAGAATCGTCATCACCATCATTTTGCCACCACTCGGCGTGCTGCTGGGGAAAGGATTTGGTTGGGCATTCATTATTAATATTTTGCTGACACTTCTTGGCTATATCCCTGGTTTAATTCACGCTTTCTGGGTGCAAACCCGCGATTGATCCTGTGCTCATCCTGCGGCGTTAACGCGCCGCGTTCCTCTGCTACACTTTCTGAGTGTTTCCATTAACGAATGAGGTAGTTATGGGTCTGTTCAATTTTGTGAAAGATGCCGGAGAAAAGCTCTGGGACGCGGTCACTGGTCAGCATGATAAAGACGATCAGGCGAAGAAGGTGCAGGAACATCTGAACAAAACCGGTATACCTGATGCCGATAAAGTGAATATTCAGATTGTCGATGGTAAAGCGACGGTTACAGGTGACGGCTTAAGTCAGGAAGCGAAGGAAAAAATCCTTGTTGCAGTGGGGAATATTTCCGGTATTGCCAGCGTGGACGATCAGGTAAAAACGGCGACGCCAGGCACTGCCAGCCAGTTTTATACCGTTAAGTCTGGTGACACTCTGAGTGCTATTTCCAAACAGGTTTACGGTAACGCCAATCTCTACAATAAAATCTTCGAAGCGAATAAACCGATGCTAAAAAGCCCGGATAAAATTTACCCGGGGCAGGTGTTGCGTATTCCTGAAGAGTAGTTAATTGCCAGCCATCGCCTGCTGGATAATCGGAATTGGCGTCAGTAAATGCTGGCGCATTAACTCACTGGCGCGCGCCGTATCTCGCGCCAGTACCGCCTTAGTCAGGGTCTGGTGCTGTTCATGTTTATCTTCCAGCATTTCTATAGAAAGCACCGTTTGCCGCAGCCAGATGAACCGATAGCGCGCCGCCAGATCAAACAACCGTTCACGCATTTGCAGTAAATAGTGGGAGCCACAGCCCGCCACAATTGCAGTATGAAATGCCTGATGGCGCTGGTCCCATTCATCAAGCATTTTCTCGCTGGCGTCACAAGCCTCAAGCTTACTGAGCAAATGCGCTTTTGCGAGAACGTCAGCCTCCCACTCATCGCCGCCACGGGCAATTGCCAGACTCACCAGCATCGCTTCCATATTGGCGCGGGCGTCGAAAATATCGAGCAGTTCTTGCTCTGACATAGACGCCACCCGATACCCTTTTTGATTCACCACCGTGACCAGCCGTTCCGCCACCAGTTGCGAAAGGGCTTCCCGCAACGGCCCGACGCCGAGTGCATAACGCGACGTTAGCGAACTCATCCGTAATTTTTCATCTGGCTGAAAATTGCCGCGAATAATATCGTTTTTCAACCAGCGGTAGCCATCCAGAGACGTAATGGTCATGGTGTGACTCCTGAACATTATCAGCGCGTATTATGAACGGGTGTTTTTTGCCACAATATCAGCTTTTTCCAGCGTGCCATAATTGGCACGGTACAGATAATCCCTATCGCTAATAAGCCGGTGGAAATTACCTCCAGTTGCTGCGCCGGGCGGAATAACATCACCACCAGTACAAAGGTAATAAAGCCAATCACCAGCCAGGTGAGCCACGGATAAAGCCACATGCGCAGGCGAATTTCGCCGCCTTCCGCCAGCAGGATTTTACGCATCCGCAATTGCGAAACGGCGATGACTAAATAAACCAGCAGGGCAATAGCGCCGGAGCTGTCGATCAGGAATTTAAACACTTTCGCAGGCGCGTAATAGTTCACTACCACCGTTAAAAACGCCGCGCCGGTCGAGAGTAATACTGCCACATACGGGGTTTTGCTGCGGTTGATTTTACCCATTGCCGCTGGCGCATCCCCGCGACGGCTTAAGGAGTAGAGCATCCTTGAGGCGGTATACAGAGCCGAGTTCAGACAACTGGTCACCGACAGCAAAATAACGCAGTCCATAATGAATTTTGCATGTGGAATATTCAGCAGCTCCAGCACGGAACGGTAGGAACCCACGGTTTTCAGTCCTGGCATATTCCACGGAATGAGTGCCACGACGACAAAAATAGAACACAAATAGAAAATGGAGATACGCCAGATAACCGAGTTGGTGGCGCGGACAATATGTTTATCCGGCGTGTCGGATTCGGCTGCCGCAATGGTGACAATCTCTGCCCCCATAAAAGAAAACATGGTTATCAGCATCGCGCTTAATACCGCGCCAAAGCCGTTCGGCATAAAGCCGCCGCTATCCCACAATCTTGAAATACCGCTCACTTCGGCATAAGGGTAAAAACCGCTAATTGCTACAGCTCCAAGGAAAATAAACGCCAGAATGGCAATCACTTTGCATATCGCCAGCCAGAATTCAAATTCACCGTAGTTTTTAACGCTTAATAAATTACTGCCGGTTAAGGCGAGGGTAATGACCAGGGAAAATAACCAGATGGGAATACCTGGAACCCACGAATGCAGGATCATAGCGGCGATGTTGGCTTCCAGCGGGATAACCAGTACCCAAAACCACCAGTACAGCCAGCCGATGGTATAGCCCGCCCAGCGACCAATGGCTTTATCGGCGTAGGTGGAAAAGGAGCCGGTGTCGGGCGTGGCGACCGCCATTTCTGCCAGCATCCGCATAATCATAACCACCAGTAATCCGGCGAACAGATAAGCCAGTAATACCGCAGGTCCCGCTTCGGCGATGGCGACGCTCGAACCGACAAACAGACTTGCGCCGATAACACCGGCAATAGACAACATGGTGACGTGGCGTGATTTCAGCCCGCCGCCTAGCTCATGTGGTTGCGATGATTGCCCCATCCTGAATCCTCTCGAAAGTGTGTCACTTGGGAGAGCGCCCCGACATTTCCCGCGTCGGGTCACGCGTTTAATTGAGGCGGTCAACAAAATCTTAAAAGCGAAAGCGTGATGGTTTTCTCCCTCTCCCTCAGGGAGAGGGTCGGGGTGAGGGTTTAGCATCGTGTATACCCCTCACCCTAACCCTCTCCCCAGAGGGGCGAGGGGACAGTCCGCAGTCATTTTTAACTTTGTCGATCGCCTCATCGTTATTATTTTTTACTGTATCGTTATCATTCCCTTAGCAACGGTTAACTCTTACAAACAGACATAGCTATTGTTTCGCCTCATCAAAACACTGAGCGATGATCTCCAGCCCCTGACGGATCTGAGCATCTTCAATAGTGAGCGGCACAAGGATGCGCAGCACGTTGTAGTACGGGCCGCAGGAAAGAAGAATCAGGCCTTTGTCGCGGGCGCGCGCCACGATCTCAGCGGTGAGTCTGGCGTTGGGTTTACTGTGATCGCCATCTTCAAACAGCTCGATGGCAATCATCGCCCCTAGCCCGCGAACGTCGCCGATCTCGGTGTGTTTTTCGGAGATCGCCAATAATCCGTCTTTTAGCTTCTGGCCCAGGTCGTTGGCTTTTTGCAGCAGATTTTCCTGCTCGAACACCTTCAACACTTCCAGCGCGGCTACGCAGGCAATCGGGTTACCGGCATAGGTGCCGCCCAGGCCGCCCGGTGCGACAGCATCCATCACTTCAGCGCGCCCGGTGACGCCCGCCAGCGGGAAGCCGCCCGCGATCGATTTCGCAAAGGTGGTGAGATCCGCCGCAACCCCCATCTGCTCCATCGCAAACAGCGTGCCGGTACGCCCCGTGCCGCTCTGCACTTCATCGGCAATCAGCATGATTCCGTGCTCGTCACACAGTGCGCGTAAACGCTGCATAAAGGCTGGCGTCGCGGCGTAGAAACCGCCTTCGCCCTGAACCGGCTCAATCACGATGGCAGCGATATCTTCCGGCGCAGCGTCATTTTTAAAAATTCGGTGGATACTGGCGATAGCGTCATCTTCACTGATGTTATGCAGCGGGCAAGGATAAAGCGCGCGATAAACATGCCCCGGCATCAGCCCCATGCCCGCAGAATACGGATTCACCTTGCCGGTCAGCGCCAGCGTGTAGTGCGTGCGCCCGTGGTAAGCGCCGCTAAAGGCGATGGTGCCGCTGCGTTTGGTGGCAGCGCGGGCGATTTTCACCGCGTTTTCCACCGCTTCGGAACCGGTCGTTACCAGCAGCGTTTTTTTGGCGAAATCGCCCGGCACCTTCTGATTCATTATTTCGCACAACTCCAGATACGGCTCGTAAGCCAGCACCTGGAAGCAGGTATGCGACAGTTTTTTCAGTTGCGCTTCTACCGCCGCCACCACTTTCGGATGCAGGTGCCCGGTGTTGAGCACCGCAATCCCGCCCGCGAAATCAAGATACTCACGGCCTTCAACGTCCCACACCCGGCAGTTTTCCGCACGATCAGCGAAAATCGGATGAATCTGCCCAACGCCACGAGGAACTGCCTGACTGCGGCGCTGCATTAACTCTTTATTGCTGCTCATTCGCGTTCTCCAGTTAAAGACCGATGCACATATATTTGATTTCTAAGTAATCTTCGATGCCATACTTCGAACCTTCACGACCCAGTCCCGAGGCTTTGATACCGCCGAACGGGGCGACTTCATTGGAAATAATGCCGGTATTGATGCCGACGATGCCGTACTCCAGCGCCTCGCCTACGCGGAAGACGCGGCTTAAATCACGGGCGTAGAAATAGGCGGCAAGACCAAACTCGGTGTCGTTGGCTTGCGCAATCACATCGGCTTCATCTTTAAAGCGGAACAGTGGGGCGAGGGGGCCAAACGTCTCTTCTTTCGACACTTTGGCGTTAGCCGGAACGTCCACCAGAATGGTCGGCTGGAAGAAGTTGCCGCCGCGTTCGTGCGCTTTACCGCCGCAAACCACGCGAGCGCCTTTCGCCAGCGCATCGGCAATATGCTCTTCCACTTTGGCTACCGCTTTTTCATCGATCAGCGGCCCGATGGTAACGCCTTTATCCAGCCCGTCGCCGATGTGCAGTTTGCTCACCGCCTGCTGCAATTTTTCGGCAAAGCGGTCATACACACCGTCCTGCACGTATAAACGGTTGGCGCAGACGCAGGTTTGCCCGGCGTTGCGGAATTTTGAGGCCAGCGCGCCTTCCACGGCTTTATCGAGATCGGCATCGTCAAAGACGATAAACGGTGCGTTGCCGCCCAGCTCCAGCGACACTTTTTTGATGTCTTTTGCGCACTGTTCCATTAATTGGCGGCCAATTTCGGTTGAGCCGGTAAACGACAGCTTGCGCACCAGCGGATTGCTGGTCAGTTCGTTACCGACAGCCCCCGCCGAGCCAGTGACGACGTTAAATACGCCAGCCGGAACGCCCGCGCGGATCGCCAGCTCCGCCAGCGCCAGCGCAGAGAACGGTGTTTGACTCGCAGGTTTCAGCACCATGGTGCAGCCTGCCGCCAGCGCCGGGCCGGCTTTACGGGTAATCATCGCCGCCGGGAAGTTCCACGGCGTGATAGCGGCGGTAACGCCAATCGGCTGCTTGATAACAATCAGGCGTTTATCGGCCTGATGACCGGGAATGGTGTCGCCATAAATACGTTTGCCTTCTTCGGCAAACCACTCAATAAAGGAGGCGGCGTAGCTGATTTCGCCTTTCGCTTCAGCCAGCGGTTTACCCTGTTCGAGGGTCATCAGGCGCGCTAAATCGTCCTGGTGCTCCATCATCAAATTGAACCAGTTACGCAGAATGGTGGCGCGTTCTTTGGCGGTAAGCGCACGCCAGGCGGGCAGGGCGCGATTGGCGGCGTCGATAGCGGCGCGGGTTTCATCAGCGTCCATTTTCGGCACGCTACCCAGCTTGTCGCCGTTCGCCGGATTGGTGACGTCGATGACTTCACCATTGTTGGCGTCCAGCCATTCCCCGTTAATCAACGCCTGCTGGCGGAATAAGTTACTGTCGTTAAGTTTCATTGTTACGTCCTGTTTTCAAAGGTTATTGATTAAATGCGGCGTGTAAGGCATCCACACTACGTGCCGCTCGCAGCGTGCGTCCGGGGTTACTCTGGCTTGCCAACAGCGTTTGTACCTTGCTGACAATATGCGCACCAATAGGAATTGCTGATGTCGCTGCCGGGGAGGGCGCATTGCAGGTGTGGATCGTGCGCGGGGTGGTGACAAACAGAAAATCGTCAATCAGCTTACCGTCCGGCGATACCGCCTGCGCCCGCACACCGGCAGGCCAGGGCTGGAGATCGCTTAACGAAAGCGTGGGACAATACTTTTGCACCAGCCGCAGATAGCCGCTTTTGCACAGCGAGTTTTTCATCTCGCCCAGTCCTGAGCGTAGATGGTTTTGCAGCACCCGGCGAATCCCCGACGAGCCCAAAATCTCCAGCGTGTCGCTAAATGAGAAGTCGCGCTTGCGATAGCCTTCGCGTTTGAAAGCCAGCACCGCGTTTGGCCCGACGGTGACGCTGCCGTCGATCATGCGGGTGAGATGAACGCCCAAAAATGGCATTGCCGGATCGGGAATGGGGTAAATCAGGTGGTTAACAATCTGGTTATGCTCCGGCGCAAGGCGGAAATACTCGCCACGGAACGGGCAGATGATAAAGCCCGGTTCGAGGCCGAGCATTTTCACCAGCCGGTCAGCCATCAGCCCGGAACAGCTAATCAGCGTCGACGCTTCATATTCGCCGCCCTGACGGGTACGTATCACCACGCCATTCTTATGCTCATTAAGGCCGCTGACTTCGGCGTTATAGATAATCTCACCGCCTCTGGCCTGGAAGATTTTTGCCATCGCCGCTGTCACTTCGCAGTAGCTGACAATGCCGCTGGACGGCACAAAAATACCGCCAAGACCGGTGATATTCGGTTCGCGCTCGCGCAGCTCGTCGGCGTTTAACCACTCGCGCTCGATACCGTTTGCCGCCGTGCGTTCCCATAACGCGCGCATCCGATCCATTTCGAGTGCGGATGTGGCGACCAGCATCTTGCCGCAGTTGTCGTAGCGGATGCCGTTTTGATCGCAAAAGGCTTTGGTGGCGCGGTTCCCCGCCAGGCAAAACTGCGCTTTCAGGCTGCCGGGTGTGTAATAGACCCCGGCATGGATCACGCCGCTGTTGTGACCCGTCTGATGGCAGGCCGGGCCGGACTCTTTTTCCAGTAGCGCAATTCGGGCATCCGGATAGACGTCAATCAGTTGCATGGCGGTCGACATGCCGATGATGCCGCCGCCAATAATCACAAAATCATACATCCGCTCAATTCCTTTGCGCTTACTGATGCGTCTGGTAGTGGTTAGTGGCGTATGCGAAATAGCCGCGCTGGCGCATTAGTTCACGACGCAGATCCGGATGCGCGGTAAAGCGGTCGCGACCGTGCAGCCAGAACAGATTGTTAATCAACAGGAATTTGCCAACGGGAACCGGCACAGACAGAATGCCTTTGCTGGTTTCAATGGCATCGGAAAGCTCGCTCAGCCACACGCCTTCTTCGAAATCTTTTGGCTGGACGAACTGGTCGATATAGCGCATCACCGGGCGACCCTGCTGATCGACGTCGAACACCGGATGGAAGACATCTTTACTGACGTTTTTACTTGGCGGCGCGGCAAAGCGCATCGGACGGCGCGCCAGCGGATGGCTGAAAAAGTGGTCCAGATGTTCCCAGTCATCGAGATGCAGCAGCAGCGAGTTTCCGCCCTGCATGTTCTGTTCGTCGATTTTCATCATCAGCACGTAATCAGTGATTTCTTCAACGTAGGTGCCGTCGTTATGCAGTTCCATTACGCGGTGCGGCTGACGCAGATAGCTGTCTGAGTTATCGACATTTTTCACTACAAAACGCGCGTAATACTGACCGCTCATGGCATCGAAATTGGAACGACCAATCAGATGCGCCACCGCCGTTGCCAGCTTCACCATCTCATCCGCTTGCTTCACATCATCGACACCCACCGCATTGATCAAAAACGCACCTTCAGCGCGGTTTAGCAACGTCTTCAACAGCAGTGGTTGCAGCTGATTTGCACACAAGTCGTCAAGAATTTTGCCTACCCGAAAACGCAGAAACGATTTGTACTCCAGTGCCTGCACGGGCCACTCGGCGACCTGTTCAAGGAACTGTTTGGTCGTCTGTTCAGAGAAGGTAAGTTCCAGCAGGCGAGGGGATTGCGCCGACGGGGTGAGGGTGAATCCGCTATAGTCCTGGCCTGAATCGACAGCGTTAGTGTGTACGGCGGTCAGTGCATTCATCAGAAGCGATCCTCTTATGAGATGTAGGGTGACATGGCGATGCTCATTTCGTAGCCATAATCTAAAAATATCTACATTTCTGAAAAATGCGCACAAAAGTGACATATTGTTTTCTTATTGTGATCGAAAACAACAAATGGTTAACATTTGATTTGGTGAGTGCCAGATGCTTTTTTAGGGGAATAACGAGTTAAAACAATGCACTATTGTGGATTGTAAGGGCGTGTATAAGCATGATTTCAAACTTTAAAATAAACTTACCCTGCGATTTAATACAAGGTGAGTCAATTTGAGATAACTCATTGTAAGCAGGGTATTTTTAGTTGTTATCCCTAAACCGCCTCCTGGGGGGATTGAGCCCGTAAGGCTATAGCCTGAAGAATGCTCATGAAGCCCTCGCGGTCTCGGTGTGTGACGAAGCACTGTTGGCCAACTGTGAACCAGAAGGCTTAGGGCGAGGGTACCTGATGAAACTTTATTTGCTATATTTTTATCGATAATTAATATTTTTAGTATTGAACCAGAGTGGGGCAAATGGAAATATAAACTCGTTGTAAAATTTAGTTAAAAAAATAAAAATACTTACTACTAAGTTCGAAATTTAAAAAACGTTAAAAGAATCACATTTCATTATTTTGGGTATTGGCTTCCCTATCTTTTTTGTTAAAAATAATTGCGCATGGTGAATCCCCCTGTGCGGAGGGGCATAAATGACTGTGAAGTAGTCTGCCGTGTTCGTTGGTATTGCGGATTCTGTCTGGTCATTGCAGAGTTCACCGGGAGGCACCCGGCGCCATGTAAGATAAGAATGTGCATATAATTCAAATCCCCTCTCCGGAGGGGTTTTTTTATCCAGTACACTATATAACTATGCCCTTCTGAACTGAGGAATAGTGAATTCAGCCCGCTATTGAAGCAGGAATACACCGAAATGATTCTGGTGATAGCCTGAATGTTGCAGGAATCCTCGTCTTTCAGAGCATGATGCAAATGTCTATCGTTGATACTCCCAAAAAGACCCACAAGGGAGTGTATTCTGAATGAGTATCTGGGGCATATATCTTAGGTAATGGTTACAGATGTATCTGGCAGACATATTACTGGGAAATATATGTTGATTGTATTTAACCAGAAGTGGAGATTGAAAATATTGTCAGAGCAGGTTGTGAAGAAAGTAGACTGATATGGCTGCAAAAGAAACAGACAATAAAAAAATAGCTTTTTCCCATGTGTTCATAATCATTGTCTCTTAAAGCGCCCGCTGAAATCAGCGGGCAATACATACTGGCATTAATGTTAAGTTTAAGGGTTTAATTCATCGTATCGTGTGATACGATGCATGTTATATTAATTAGTGGTGTTTTTTGTGTAAAATATTTGTTGTTTATTTTTGATCTAATTCTCATTTTTATGCGCATTTTTATGTGTGTGCATGAATTGTTAAATTGATCATAGTTTTGTTGTTTTGTTGTTTTATTGTTTTATTGTTTTATTGTTGTATTGTTGGTGAGTTTGTTAAAGGTGCGCGTGGTGAATCCCTCCATTGCGGAGGGTATATCCGCAACCACTATCGTGTCGGGTGGGTAATATTGCGGGTTCGGGTGCTGATGCAGGTCTCATCGGGAGTAACCCAGCGCCATACAGATGATGGTGGCCCGTCCTGAATAGCGTTGACACGTTCCTGACTTAAATCCGGAGAACGTGATGATGACTAAGTTCAAACGCACCCAACGTGATTATCCTCTATCCTTTAAAATAGCTGTTGTTGAACAGGTCGAAAAAGGCGAGATGACCTATAAACAGCCCCAGCAGCGGTACGGCATTCAGGGGCGCTTCACTGTTCTTGTCTGGTTGTGTAAATATGGCCGGCTTGACTGGAGTCCCGGACTTCCTGATCTGGTGAAGAGGAAACAGCCTGTGACTCAGACAACTATCCCGCTCACACCCGAGCAAAGAATCAGGGAACTTGAAGCGCAGCTTGAACTGGCGAACCAGAAAGCTGATTTTTTGAGTCGGTTATCAATGTCCTGAAAAATGATTACGGGGTGAGTATCGTAAAAAAGCAGCCCGGCAAGTCCTCGCGCAAAGTTCGGCTCCAAAAATAACTGTTACACGTGCATGTCAGTTCCTGGGGCACAGCAGACAGGCATGGTATCAGGACAACGCAAGGTGCAGAAAACGGCAGCAACATCATGCTCAGGTTCTTGATTTGTAGTGGTCAAGTAATATTGGCCACGGTTTTACAGTAAAAATGGTATCTGTTCTCTGACTCTTCCGGCGTCTGCACAGCAAGAGCCAGCCTGGCAGTGGACGTGACGCTGACATGTTCGCCATCAACTGTTGCGGTGGACACGCTGATGCTGAGTGCCATCACCACCAACACAACCTGCAACATTGAGATGGAAAGTCTGAGTGTGGCGGTGAACGAAGCCGTGACGGGGTAATAAAAAAATGCCGCCAGACAAAAGCAGGCTCCGGCGGCTCGGTCATACGATGGATATCAACAATAAGGCAAAATATGCGGAACTATTTTTAACCAGCAGATATGTGTCGGGTCAATAAGTTGGTGGGATAATGATATTTTTACAGCTGATATTACTGTATTTCTTCACGGTGGTTTGCGTTATATCTGGTGAGCGGAGGATACAAAATTATACGCATACATTCCTAAAAAGATTGATGCCGTGGCGGCTGAAAAAATCAGCGCAGTCTAGACTGTCGTACCAAAGGATCAACCCATCCCGTAGTAATGTCTCTCCGTGAAAAAATTCCATGGCAGAAATAAATAAACTGGTCACTGTTGATGCAGTGAAAGCCGCGCTGCGCACTGAAGAGGTATGTGGCACCCTGAAAGAAACCATCCGTAAAACGTTTGAATCCCGGATTATGGGGATGTGGAAGCGATTCTGGATGAGACTCTCGGTTCTCCGGAAGTATAGCCCGGAGAGGAGGCGCAGGCGGATGATGCGTCAGCTGGTGATGCACAACCGGAGCCAGTGTCCGGGAATGAAGCACAAACAGGTGATATACTGCAGCCAGAACCTGCAACGATGCTGTGATACATCGCGATCAGGCCACCAGTATCAGCGGTGGGAACGAGATACTGATTCTTGCAGTTGCTGGACAAGGTCTCCCCGTCGCAGTAGGCGGCGATAGGTGTGCTGGAGAATTTTCTGACGTACCTGATGAATCTGTATTACAAAATTAAAGAGGATCGCTGTAAGGCGGCGGGGGGAGAGTAAATAATGAACTCTGAGAAAATAAATCAACGAATTAGCTGTCTGGAAAATGAAATTGCTGAGCTGAATAAAAAATAGCCTGTAGTGATACTTTCTATAGATGAAAAAACGCCGCGATAAGGAAGGGCAGATGCGGCGCTTTATGATTATTGCCTGAAATCCTCAATCAGTTCCTGGATGAAAAAGAAGGTAACCACACAACGGCATACTGTGACGGTGCTGAAGCAGCTGTAAGGGGCGCAGGAATATCTTCATACTCAATGTCTGAAATAAGTTTTCTCAATGCGCAGTATTGTCGCCGTATTCCCGTATTAACCATGACCGCAGCCCTGGCGGATACTCCTCTGCGCGAGTGTACGGGAATAATCAAAAATGATGCATACCAGGTTTTGCCGCGCGAACTGAATGGGGCGAGGATTGTACCCTAATAATCGCCAGTCCGGTGCAATAGTGGACGAAATCGGCTCACCCAGTACTCACTTGGAATAAAAAAATGCCGCAGGGTTAAGTGCGGCGACAAATGGCACGAATTGAAGAGTGATATATCTTAGTCGTCATATTTTTATCTTATTTTTATGTTGTATTTCAATTCGTAATTTATGTTGGTTGATTTTGACATTTAAATGCTATTTTCTCTATGTAATGTCCTTTGTTTTTATAATCTTGATTTGAATGATTATGATTATCCATTTGTCGGATATTACGTAATATTGAGGTGTTTAATTATATTTATGAGTATGTTTTCTGTGATTGATTTTATATTGTGGTGATGATTACATTGGTTATAATGCATTAGAGTGGTCGCAGATATTATCAT
Organism: Escherichia sp. TW14182; assembly: GCF_000208525.1. Classification (NCBI taxonomy): domain Bacteria; kingdom Pseudomonadati; phylum Pseudomonadota; class Gammaproteobacteria; order Enterobacterales; family Enterobacteriaceae; genus Escherichia; species Escherichia sp. TW14182. Next base: position 1,082 of record NZ_AEJZ01000081.1, on the reverse strand, counting down.
ACATAAAAGTGTTTCATACTGAATTTTTCACTGATTATTTTGTTATTACCAGAGAAATAATAAAGAATGATAAGGATGTTCTGGTGTTTTTTTTCATGAAGGGGAGGATATGCCAGGAACATCACTACTCAGTCATTTCAGCTGGTTCTTTCCAGCGATCCTGAGGTTACGGGGTGACGACCTCGCAGATTTTTGCTATTTAAGAAAATTTTCCGGAAAATCATTTCCGGTTTCTCTGTTAGTTAACCAATTGATTAAAAATAAATCTGCTATTGAAAAAATGGAAATACGACCAGTCTGGAGGATAAATGGTGACCTGAACCGGAAGTATGTAAAAAGTGTATGGTAACGTAGATGGAGGTAGCTAAGCATCTTGATTTGACTGAATGCTGTTTAAGAGATCTTCAGAAACTCCCTGGAGCACCGAAAACCCGGAGACGTGGCGAATACAATATTGATGATGGCGGTGACGATTATGAAGAAAAGCTGCTTATTGCCAGATGGTAATTGACTGCAGAACAGGCCGTTATACAACAGTTAAATAATCAGAAGTCTGAAGGAAAACTTATTGATGCCGGATTCTGTATTTTGCACTCAGTAAGCTGGCGATGGTGTTGTCCGGTACGTTTGATTCCATCCCTTTATCCATACAATGACAGTTTCCGGATTTAACGCCGCACTATCTTGATCATCTGAAACCCCTTATTGCTAAGGGAGAGAATCAGTGTGCGCGTACGGGGGATAAATTACCGGATTTACTCGATGAATATATCAGAGAAAGAAATGAATAATATAATGGCTGCCGTTTCAATTGCATTGCAGCCTCTGGTAAGGGGATTGCCGATGACGGCGAGATCGAACTGAACACGCCGCGTGACTGTGAAAACACCTTCGAACCGCAGTTGATTAAGAAGCATCAGACGCGTATCACCCAGATGGACAACCAGATTTTGTCCCTGTATGCCAAAGGCATGACTACGAGGGAAATCGTCTTGACCTTCAAAGAGATGTACGACGCTGACGTGTCGCCCACGCTGATATCTCAAGTCACCGATGCGGTCAAAGAGCAGGTTGCAGAATGG
>NZ_AEJZ01000082.1:0-18915 GCF_000208525.1 Escherichia sp. TW14182 | reverse complement strand
AGGTTGTTGTTCCAGCTTGCGTGCTTTAGCTCGAGCAATTGCGGCTTCTACTGCCGCTTTACGTGGATCAGCAACTGTTGCGGTGTCGTTAGTTTGCTGCAATTCTGCCTGTTTTGCTCTGGCTTGTGCTTTACGGGCTTCCCGTGCCGCAATAATCGCGCTGTTATCCGGGCGTTCACCCGCTTTAATCACAATCGGTTGCGTGGCCTGAGCTTGTTTTTCTTTCACACGTGCCAGTGCGGCAGCAATCGCATCTTTGTCTTTGGCTGCCGGTTGGACTGCTGCGCTCTTATGTCGTTCAAGACGCGCCGCTTTTTCGCGTTCCAGGCGTGCCTGACGAGCTTCAAAACGCGCTTTAGCTTCTGCGGCGCGTTTCTCTTCCTGACGAATGGCGGCAATCTCGGCTTTTTCCTGACGGAAATATTGCACCAGGGGAATATTACTCGGGCAAACCCACGCGCAGGCACCGCATTCAATGCAGTCGGCAATGTTATGCGTGGTGGCTTTGTCGTGCTGTTGACCTTTGCTGAACCAGTACAACTGCTGCGGCAAAAGATCCGCAGGGCAGGCATCGGCACAGGCGCTACAGCGGATGCAGCTTTGTTCTTCCTGCGGTTCGCCCAGTTCACTGGCGGACGGAGCTAACAGGCAGTTGGTGATTTTGACTACCGGTACATCCAGCCACGGTAAGGTAAAGCCCATCAGCGGGCCGCCCATAATCACCATTTGATCGGCAGAAGGGCAGAATCCGGCATCGTTCAATAAATGACGCACCGGCGTACCCAGACGCGCCCAGACGTTGCCAGGACGTGCAATCGCTTCGCCGGTCAGCGTCACCACGCGCTCGGTAATCGGTTCACCATCGATTACTGCGCGTTTTACTGCGTAAGCCGTGCCAACGTTTTGCATTAACACGCCGATATCCGACGAGCGACCGCCGTGCGGCACTTGTTTCCCGGTCAGGATGTACGTTAACTGTTTGGCGCCGCCGGAAGGATATTTGGTTGGAATCACCCGCAGAGAAATATCGTGGGAATCCGCCAGCACCGCGCGAAGCATGGAAATCGCCTGCGGTTTGTTATCTTCAATACCGATAAGAATTTCGCGCGGCTGTAAGATATGCGCAAGAATGCGAATGCCTTCCACCACCTGAGCTGCGCAATCCTGCATCAGACGGTCATCGGCGGTAATATACGGTTCGCACTCGGCTGCATTAATAATCAAGGTTTCGATTTTATCGCCGCCGCCCTGCAATTTAACGCCTGTCGGGAAGCCCGCACCACCCAGCCCGGCGACGCCAAACTGATGAATGCGTTCAATTAATTCTTCCCGACTGCGTGAGCGGTAATCGATCCAGCCGTCACGTGGGAACCAGCAATCTTCACCATCGGCATCAATAATCACGCTTAATTCAGCTAAGGCTGAAGGATGAGCCGTAGAATGGGGCGCAATAGCCGTAACAATGCCAGACGTTGGCGCGTGAACTGGCAGCATTTTACCGCGACCACGGGTAAGCGGCTGGCCGCGCAATACTTTATCGCCGACGCTAACGCACAGCTCACCTTCAGCGCCAATATGCTGTTTCAGTGGAATGACAAAACGCTGCGCCAGTGGAACCTGGCGCAGGGGAGTACCGTTGGACTGGGTTTTCATCTCCGGTGGATGGATGCCGCCGTTGAAATCCCAGATTGTATTTTTTTTGAATGCAGAGAATAACTTAAGCATGGTGTTCCACGGGAATAATGCGCACGGGAATGGTGTTCAGATCCCATTTCCAGGAGTCAGGCGTTTCTGCGACCGGTTGCAACGAGATGCAGTGCGTCGGGCACGGGTCAACGCATAAATTGCAGCCCGTACAGAGATCACTCATTACCGTATGCATGGCACGGGTAGCGCCAACGATGGCGTCTACCGGACACGCCTGAATGCACTTGGTGCAGCCAATACAGTTATTTTCATCAATAACCGCCACCATCCGCGCAGGCGTCAACTCTTGCGCATCGCCATCCAGCGGCTGCGGCTCGACATTAAGCAGTTCGGCAATTTTTAGCATTACAGCTTCGCCGCCAGGGGCGCAGCGGTTGATTTTTTCACCGTTACAGCTGATGGCTTCGGCATAGGGGCGACAGCCAGGATAACCGCACTGCCCACACTGGCTCTGCGGTAAGATTTCGTCAATTTTCTCAACGACCGGATCGTCTTCCACCGCAAAACGGCGGGAGGCATAACCCAGAATGGCGCCAAACGCCAGACCCAGCAGGCTCACGGCGGCAACGGCAATCCAGATAGCATTCATTACAACTTCACCAAACCACTAAAGCCCATAAAGGCCAGAGACATAAGACCTGCGGTAATGAGAGCAATGGCATTACCGCGAAAAGGTGCCGGGACATTAGCCACAGCAAGGCGTTCGCGAATGGCGGCGAAAAGCACCATCACCAGCGAGAAGCCGACAGCAGCAGAAAAACCGTACAGTGCCGACTGCAAGAAATTGTGTCCGAGATTGATATTCAGCAATGCCACGCCGAGCACCGCACAGTTGGTGGTGATAAGCGGTAGAAAAATCCCCAGCAGTCGGTAAAGCACCGGGCTGGTTTTACGTACCACCATCTCGGTGAACTGCACGACTACAGCAATCACCAGAATAAAGGCCAGGGTGCGCAGGTAAATCAGATCGAGCGGGATCAAAATCCACGTGTCGATAAGCCAGGCGCAAATAGACGCCAGCGTCATCACAAATGTTGTTGCCAGCCCCATGCCCATTGCGGTTTCCAGCTTTTTGGAAACGCCCATAAACGGGCAAAGCCCCAGAAACTTGACCAGTACAAAGTTATTGACCAGTACAGTTCCGACAAACAGTAACAGGTAGTCAGTCATTTTTCGGCCTGAAATAAAAAAGCCGCCTATTATCCGTTAATCCAGAGCAGGCGACAACAGGTTAACTGTAAGGTTATTACGGATTCACAAACGTCGCTTTCACCCGCGACGAGCGTTTGAAATAGGGGACGATCAATGCGGTTGCCAGCAAAGTAAACAGCAACTGGCGAACGGCGACACCATCTTCAACTGGCGAAAACGCAAAGGCTTTAACCGCCAGTAATACGGAAATCAGTAACCAGATAATATAGTGTTTAGGAACACAACGCCGGCGTTTAAAGAACGCGATAGTTAACCACAAGGTGTAATACCACATGGCAATAGCGGTAATAAACGAAACGCCCCATAAGATTTGCGTCGTCAGTGTTTGTTCGCCGAGCGTTTTAAATGTTTGAGGAGAGGATAACGCTGCACAGTACAGCAACAACGCCAGCGTCGTACTCAATAGGGCGACTAACAGCCAGGCCAACGGCCCAAGCAACCAGCCTCCAATACGTTGTGGCGTTGTGGTGATCATACGTTCTCCAGAATAGCGACAGCAAACAGGCAAATCTAATTTTAGGGGCGTTATTATAAGGCTTTTATAACCAATCGCTACTTTCTTTATTGAACATAGTGCCAGACGGACTTTGGAACCTGGCCAAGGTCAAACAATCGACCGCCAGAGACCAGTTCAGCACGGCGGTGATCGGCTGCGCGATACATATTGATAATATCCTGATCGTCCGTCAGGGTGTAATTAAGGTGGTCGTAGAGTTTTTCCAGACTTTCGAGAGAATTGATTTTACGAAACTTTAATAAGTATTCCTGAGCAGTCATAAAAGATCCATAAAATAACTAATACCAAAGTGGTAGGCATTATATGTTATGATAAAATTTCACCAGCGGTGAACGCTTTTGCAATAACAATAATAAGAATGTGCTGATGGCAAATATTCAGGGATAAAATACTGCTAATAAAAGAGTAACGCGCTTTACTATTCCTGACAATCGTCAACTCCATCGAGCAAGATAATAAATTCCTGGTTTAAATACCTGTCAAGTTAAAACATGCACCCGAATGGCTGCATGTTGTCTTGCAAACGCAGAGATTACTTGTGTTGCACCTGGGTGCTCTGTTCTGGCGGCTGGTAGTTGTCAATGTGACTCGCCACGCCAAGAAGAATGACTGAAACAACAAGAACGATCCAACCTGTTAATTCAATAAGACGATTCATTACTGCCCACATCTATGTTGATTGATCCATTAACTAAGGCCGTAAATGTTACTTAGCAATAATTGCTCCAGCAAGATTTTTACTGATGTTTTTGCGATATTTATCTTTTTCCTTCGGAAAATTAGCTATTTTTTTGACTTAAGTTAAATAACATCCCTTATTGCTGGCAGGTTATTAAACTGTTGAGAGAGGGTAAAGGATAGTGTCAAATAGCAATCATACTTCAATGAGAGGCAATGACATGAGCGACAACATCCGTGTTGGGTTGATTGGGTACGGTTATGCGAGTAAAACCTTCCATGCGCCCCTGATTGCGGGCACGCCCGGGCTGGAGCTGGCAGTTATCTCCAGCAGTGACGAAACAAAAGTAAAGGCCGACTGGCCAACGGTTACGGTTGTCTCTGAACCGAAGCATCTCTTTAATGATCCCAATATTGACCTGATTGTCATTCCTACGCCCAACGATACTCATTTTCCGTTAGCGAAAGCGGCGCTGGAAGCGGGTAAACACGTAGTCGTTGATAAGCCCTTTACCGTGACACTGTCACAAGCGCGAGAACTGGATGCGCTGGCAAAAAGCCTTGGACGCGTGTTGTCCGTGTTTCATAACCGTCGCTGGGACAGTGATTTTCTGACGCTGAAAGGATTACTTGCGGAAGGTGTGCTGGGTGAGGTTGCTTACTTTGAGTCACATTTTGATCGTTTCCGTCCGCAGGTACGCGATCGCTGGCGTGAACAGGGCGGTCCTGGCAGCGGTATCTGGTACGATCTGGCACCGCATCTGCTCGATCAGGCCATTACGTTGTTTGGCTTACCTGTCAGCATGACCGTGGATTTAGCACAGTTACGTCCAGGAGCGCAGTCGACCGATTATTTCCACGCCATTTTGTCCTATCCACAACGGCGGGTTATTTTACACGGCACTATGCTGGCGGCGGCAGAGTCGGCGCGTTATATCGTTCATGGCTCTCGCGGCAGCTATATTAAATATGGCCTCGATCCACAGGAAGAACGCTTGAAAAATGGCGAGCGTCTGCCACAAGAGGATTGGGGCTACGATATGCGTGACGGCGTACTTACCCGCGTTGAAGGTGAAGAACGTGTCGAAGAAACACTGCTGACGGTGCCGGGAAATTATCCGGCTTACTATGCTGCTATTCGTGATGCGTTGAATGGCGATGGAGAAAATCCGGTTCCGGCAAGTCAGGCAATCCAGGTGATGGAGCTGATTGAGCTGGGCATTGAATCCGCCAAACATCGCGCGACGCTGTGTCTGGCGTAAATAATGTAGACATTCTTGATGAGTTTAATGCCTGATACGACGCTTACACGTCTTATCAGGCATGTTCTTATTTCCCCGCTACTTTTTCTTTCAGTGCGCGTTTTTCCTCTGCACTGAGGAAAGCCATTTCCAGACCATTAATCTGCGCCTGGCGGATTTGCTCGCGGGATAACCCAGCAGCCGGCGCGGCAACGGTATATTCGTGAATGATATCCACGCCCTGTACGCCTGGATCGTCAGTGTTAATGCTGGCACAAATACCATGCTCAAGGAACGTTTTCAGCGGATGTGCCGCCAGAGACGCTACGGTGCTGGTCTGAATATTTGAGGTCAGACAAGATTCAATACCAATTTGCTGTTCAGCGAGGAAATCCATCAGCGCCCGATCTTCAATGGCTTTTACGCCATGTCCAATACGCTGCGCCCCCAGTTCACGAATAGCCTGCCAGATGCTTTCTGGCCCGGCGGCTTCGCCCGCATGGACAGTAATATGCCAGCCTGCATCACGCGCGCGATTGAAGTGAGAAAGGAACAGACTCCCCGGGAAACCAAGCTCATCACCGGCTAAATCCAGTGCGGTAATCTGATCGCGATGAGCTAAAAATGCTTCCAGCTCTTGCTGACAGGCGGCTTCGCCAAAGGTTCGGCTCATAATACCGATAAGTTTCGCCTGCACGCCAAAGGTGCGGCAACCTTCACGTACGCCATCAATGACTGCTTCAACGACGCCTGCGACAGGCAACTGATGCGCCATCGCCATATAACCCGGCGAAAAACGCAGTTCAACATAGTGCAGGCCATTACGGGCAGCATCTTCTATATTTTCAAACGCCACGCGACGGCAGGCGTCGAGCGTGGCAAGAACTTTAACGCCCCAGTCAAGTTTGGTCAGAAAGCTAACCAGATCGGGTTCGTTGGCGATGACCTGAACGTGAGGGATCAACGTGTCCAGGGACTGTGCAGGAAGCGAGATATTATACTGGCGGCCAAGTTCAAGAATGGTCTGGGGACGAATGTTGCCATCAAGGTGGCGATGGATATCGGTTAATGGCAGGGTGGTATCAATCATGGTCGCACTCTTTTTCTGTATATAAAAGTGCGCACCATTATAAAAACAAAACCGGGTAAAAATCTACGATTGCGCAACGATTATTTACGTTGCGCAATCGTAATCAGCGTACAGTTCGGATGGCGTTAATCAAACCGGCAATACCTTTTTCCAGTTTTGAACGCGGGCATCCGGCATTGAGACGAACAAAGCCACGACCCTCTTCACCGTAGGTATATCCCGGCATGATCGCTACTTTTTCTTGCTCAATCAGGGCTTTTTGCAATGCGTTGTCGTCGATATTCAACGGACGTAGATCAAGCCAGGCCAGATAAGTGGATTGTGGGAGCTGCCAGTTGAGTTCCGGGAACGCTGCATTCATCGTATTTGCGATATATGTCAGATTGTCTTGCAGATAGACACGTAAGGCATCCAGCCACGGCGCGCCTTGTTGATAGGCGGCAATATGGGCGGTAAGCGCCAGTACGGCTGGTGAGGACAATCCATCGCGACCTTTCAGTGCCGATAAATACGCCTCGCGACTATCGCTATTTTCAATGATGCCGTAGGCTCCGGTCAGAGCGGGTATGTTGAAGCTTTTTGAGCCAGAGGTCAGCAGCGCCCAGTTTCCGCGCGCCACGTTACTCCAGGGAATATGCGGTTGCTCGCCCCATACCATATCCATATGGATTTCATCGGAGATAACGCGCACATCATGCCGCTCGCACAGGTCTGCCATTATCTCCAGTTCGTCATAACTCCAGACCTTACCGGTGGGGTTCTGTGGGCTACACAGGAGCATAATTTTACACTCCGGTTTTGCCAACACCGCTTCCAGTTTGGTCATATCGCAAAACCAGCCGTCTGCTCGTTTCTCTAAAGCAACGGGCATCACGGTGCGCTGATTACCTTCGATGGCTTTGTAAAATGCGTCGTAAGCTGGGGTATGGATCACTACACCTTCACCGACAGCAGACCACTGGCGAATCAATTCCGACACCATATAGATAACAGAAGGACCATAAATCACCGACTGCGTATCAATGGCGGTGTTATGCTGGGTGGAGAACCAGTGGGCAATAGCCGCGAGAAACTCATCGTTTTTCCAGCGACTGTAGCCAAATACACCGTGCATCAGACGTTGATTAAGCGCCTCGATAATGCAGGGGGCGGTGGCAAAATCCATGTCTGAAATCGTGAACGGTAACAGGTCAGCAGTGCCGAAACGGTCAGCGACATAGTCCCACTGTGTACACCATGTCCCATGACGATCCATGACCTTTGAAAAATCGAACATATTTTATCCTTATGCCTGAACAGTACGCATCAGGCCAGCCATTTCGTCTTTTACTGACTGAACTTGCGGCCCGATAACAACCTGCAGGTTATGTTGATTAAGTTGTACTACGCCAATTGCCCGATTGTCCTTTAGCGCCTGTACATTAACAAGCGACATATCTTTCACTGACAAACGCAGACGGGTAATGCAGTTATCCAGGTTGACAATATTGTCGGCACCGCCTAAGGCTTCGAGGATTGCCGGAACGTTGTAACCCGATTTACCCGGCGCACCGGTAACGGCTTTTTCGATTGAGCTGGCGATTTCACTGTCGCGACCCGGTGTTTTCAGATTGAAGCGGGTGATAGCGAAACGGAAGATGACGTAGTAAACGACAAACCAGATTGCCGCCACCACTGGCACCATGTACCACTTAGTCGACAGGCCATGCAAAATACCGAACACCACAAAATCGATGATATTGCCGTCGGTATTACCGATGGTGACGCCGAGCACAGACATGACGGTGAAGCCGAGGCCGGTTAACAGCGCGTGGATGACGTACAGAACAGGCGCTACGAACAGGAACAAGAACTCCAGCGGTTCGGTGGTGCCGCCAACAACACAGGCAATCAGGCCAGAAATCAGTAGGCCTTTAATTTTATGACGGTTTTCCGGGCGAGCACAGTGATACATGGCTAATGCAGCACCTGGCAGACCGCCGAGGAACGCAGGCATTTTACCCTGGGAGAGGAAACGCGTGGCGCTTTCAGAGAAACCGTGAGTGGTCGGGCAGCTTAATTGCGCCTGGAAGATGGTGAGTGCGCCGCTGACGGTTTGTCCACAGACTTCCTGCGTGCCGCCCGCGTCAGTAAAGCGAATTAATGCCACCAGAATGTGATGCAGACCAAACGGCAATAGCAGACGTTCACCCGTACCAAACAGCATAGGTCCGAAATCACCCGCGCTGTTGATCATATGACCTAAGCCGCTAATACCCATGGCAAAAATCGGCCAGACTAACGGAATCACCAGACCGACAAGCCCCATCACCAGCGAGGAGATAATTGGCACGAAGCGCGTACCGCCGAAGAATGCCAGCGCATCCGGCAGGCGGATATTATGAAAACGCTCATGCAGCATCCAGACGATAATACCGGCGATCACCGCACCGAGGATCCCGGTGTCGATCGACTGGATCCCAAGAATGCTCTGGATGTTATTGGCTTTCAGAACAGCTGCATCGGTGGTTGGCAGAATGCCTTTATTGGTCAACCAGAAGTTAACCGCCAGGTTCATTACCGCATAACCCACGAAACCAGCGAACGCCGCTACGCCTTTGTTCTCGCGCGCCAGCCCTAGCGGGATCGCAATACAGAACATCACCGGCAGAAAGCTAAAAGCGAACGAGCCAATTTTACTCATCCAGGTAAATATAGCCTGCAACACGGGGTTACCCAATGCCGGGATGAGGGTGATGACATCATGGCTACTAAGGGAACTACCAATCCCTAACATAATGCCGCAGAACGACAGTAATGCGACGGGTAACATAAAGGTTTTGCCTAACTGCTGGAAAAATTCCCACAGCGTGACTTTCGGTGCTGCTTTCGCCGTCATAAAACGACTCCTTGTTAAGAACAGTCTGGATTCAATAAATTGCGCGAGAAGATAAAACGTTTTATCAAACTTTAGTGAGGCATAAATCACATTACGCGACGATAATAGCGGGTATAAGATAAATTAAAGGTAAAACGTTTTATCTGTCACAAAAATCAGGGAGTAGGTCATCTGTATGGCTACCGCCAAAAAAATCACCATTCATGATGTTGCGCTGGCTGCGGGCGTGTCGGTCAGTACCGTTTCGCTGGTACTTAGCGGGAAAGGACGAATATCTACCGCTACGGGGGAACGGGTTAACGCAGCGATTGAAGAGCTGGGATTTGTGCGCAATCGCCAGGCGTCGGCACTGCGCGGTGGGCAAAGCGGCGTCATTGGTTTGATCGTCCGTGATTTATCTACGTCATTTTACGCTGAATTAACGGCCGGATTGACGGAAGCTCTGGAGGCGCAGGGGCGGATGGTTTTTTTGCTTCACGGCGGTAAAGACGGCGAGCAGTTGGCACAGCGGTTCTCACTGTTGCTCAACCAGGGCGTCGATGGTGTAGTGATTGCCGGTGCGGCGGGAAGCAGCGATGGCCTGCGGCGGATGGCAGAAGAAAAAGGTATCCCGGTGATTTTCGCTTCCCGTGCCAGTTATCTTGATGATGTCGATACGGTTCGCCCGGACAACATGCAGGCTGCGCAGTTATTGACGGAGCATCTCATTCGCAATGGACATCAGCGTATCGCCTGGTTGGGAGGGCAAAGTTCCTCATTAACCCGCGCGGAGCGGGTGGGGGGATATTGCGCGACATTATTAAAATTTGGCCTGCCGTTTCACAGCGATTGGGTACTGGAGTGCACTTCCAGCCAGAAACAAGCTGCGGAAGCTATCACAGCACTTTTGCGCCGTAACCCGACTATCAGCGCCGTGGTTTGCTATAACGAAACTATTGCGATGGGGGCATGGTTTGGTTTGCTGAAAGCAGGGCGGCAAAGCGGGGAGAGCGGAGTCGATCGTTACTTTGAGCAACAGGTTTCGCTGGCGGCATTTACCGATGCGACGCAAACCACACTTGATGACATACCCGTTACCTGGGCAAGTACACCTGCGCGGGAACTTGGTACAACACTTGCAGATCGCATGATGCAAAAAATCACCCATGAAGAGACGCATTCACGTAATCTTATTATCCCCGCCCGGCTCATTGCGGCGAAATAATCCTCTCTTTATCTGCTATACCTGGTAGTGTCCTTTCCTCAAGGTTAATGATAAAAAATGTGGCACACAGGCGGTGCCTTTTATTTTTACTGAAGTTCACAGGAGGTTTATGTGTTTAATTCTGACAACCTGAGACTCGACGGAAAATGCGCCATCATCACCGGTGCGGGTGCAGGTATTGGTAAAGAAATCGCCATTACATTCGCGACAGCAGGTGCATCTGTAGTGGTCAGTGATATTAATGCCGATGCAGCAAATCATGTTGTTGATGAGATTCAACAACTGGGTGGTCAGGCATTTGCGTGGCGCTGTGATATTACGTCCGAACAGGAATTATCCGCTCTGGCAGACTTTGCCATCAGTAAGTTGGGTAAAGTTGATATTCTGGTTAACAACGCTGGTGGCGGTGGTCCTAAGCCATTTGATATGCCAATGGCGGATTTTCGCCGCGCTTATGAACTGAATGTCTTTTCTTTTTTCCATCTTTCACAACTCATTGCGCCAGAAATGGAAAAAAATGGCGGTGGCGTTATTCTGACTATCACTTCCATGGCGGCAGAAAATAAAAATAAAAACATGACCTCGTATGCGTCATCTAAAGCTGCGGCCAGTCATCTGGTCAGGAATATGGCGTTTGACCTGGGTGAAAAAAATATTCGGGTGAATGGTATTGCGCCGGGAGCAATATTAACGGATGCCCTGAAATCCGTTATTACACCAGAGATCGAACAAAAAATGTTGCAACACACGCCAATCAGACGTCTGGGCCAACCGCAAGATATTGCTAATGCGGCGTTGTTCTTGTGTTCACCCGCAGCCGGCTGGATAAGTGGACAAATTCTCACTGTCTCTGGCGGTGGGGTACAGGAACTCAATTAATTCAAATAAACCAGAAAACAACGCAACTCAGCGTTGTTTTCTGGTGCTGATGGGTTATCAGAAAAGTGCATCCATCTCGCTACTGGTTGCCATATTTTGATTGCTGGTTGACCAATTATCGTGTGAATAATACTCGAATGCGGGGGGCTTCGCACATTTGACCTGCAATGTTAGGCGCTTGCATGGCAAAGCAGTAAACTACTTATTCACGCTAACTATAATGGTTTAACGATGGATAACATGCAGACTGAAGCACAACCGACACGGACCCGGATCCTCAATGCTGCCAGAGAGATTTTTTCAGAAAATGGATTTCACAGTGCCTCGATGAAAGCCATCTGTAAATCTTGCGGCATAAGCCCAGGAACGCTCTATCACCATTTCATTTCTAAAGAAGCCTTAATTCAGGCGATTATCCTTCAGGATCAGGAGAGAGCGGTGATCCGCTTCCGCGAACCTATCGAAGGGATTCATTTTGTTGACTATATGGTCGAGTCGATAGTTTCTCTCACTCATGAAGCCTTTGGACAGCGGGCGCTGGTGGTCGAGATTATGGCGGAAGGGATGCGCAATCCACAGGTCGCCGCCATGCTTAAGAATAAGCATCTGACGATTACGGAGTTTATCGCCCAGCGTATGCGCGATGCCCAGCAAAAAGGTGAGATAAACCCTGACATCAACACGGCAATGACCTCTCGCTTACTGCTGGATTTGACCTATGGCGTACTGGCCGATATCGAAGCCGAAGACCTGGCGTGTGAAGCGTCATTCGCACGGGGATTACGCGCGATGATTGGTGGTATTTTAACTGCATCCTGATTCTGTCTTTTCGCGGGTCGGTGAAGACTGGCCCGCTTAATCCTGCATAGAAACTCTTTCCGTTTCGTCACCAAACCACCGTTAACACATACACAGTATCCATATGGCACGTGAATTTATCATTTAAAACTCATTCGAATGAACGTTCGATTGCTTATTTTGTGGCTTCTGTCAACGCTGTTTTAAAGATTAATGCGATCCGTATCACGCTGTGGGTATTGCAGTTTTTGGTTTTTTGATCGCGGTGTCAGTTCTTTTTATTTCCATTTCTCTTCCATGGGTTTCTCACAGATAACTGTGTACATCACAAAATTGGTTAACTAATCAGATTAAAGGTTGACCAGTATTTTTATCTTAATGAGGAGTCCCTTATGTTACGTCCTGTAGAAACCCCAACCCGTGAAATCAAAAAACTCGACGGCCTGTGGGCATTCAGTCTGGATCGCGAAAACAGTGGAATTGATCAGCGTTGGTGGGAAAGCGCATTACAAGAAAGCCGGGCAATTGCTGTGCCGGGCAGTTTTAATGATCAGTTCGCCGATGCAGATATTCGTAATTATGTGGGCAACGTCTGGTATCAGCGCGAAGTCTTTATACCGAAAGGTTGGGCAGGCCAGCGTATCGTGCTGCGTTTCGATGCGGTCACTCATTACGGCAAAGTGTGGGTAAATAATCAGGAAGTGATGGAGCATCAGGGCGGCTATACGCCATTTGAAGCCGATGTCACGCCGTATGTTATTGCCGGGAAAAGTGTACGTATCACCGTTTGTGTGAACAACGAACTGAACTGGCAGACTATCCCGCCGGGAATGGTGATTACCGACGAAAGCGGTAAGAAAAAGCAGTCTTACTTCCATGATTTCTTTAACTACGCCGGGATCCATCGCAGCGTAATGCTCTACACCACGCCGAACACCTGGGTAGACGATATCACCGTGGTGACGCACGTAGCGCAAGACTGTAACCACGCGTCTGTTGACTGGCAGGTGGTGGCCAATGGTGATGTCAGCGTTGAACTGCGTGATGCGGATCAACAGGTGGTTGCAACTGGACAAGGCACCAGCGGGACTTTGCAAGTGGTGAATCCGCACCTCTGGCAACCGGGTGAAGGTTATCTCTATGAACTGTGCGTCACAGCCAAAAGCCAGACAGAGTGTGATATCTACCCGCTGCGCGTCGGCATCCGGTCAGTGGCAGTGAAGGGCGAACAGTTCCTGATCAACCACAAACCGTTCTACTTTACTGGCTTTGGCCGTCATGAAGATGCGGATTTGCGCGGCAAAGGATTCGATAACGTGCTGATGGTGCACGATCACGCATTAATGGACTGGATTGGAGCCAACTCTTACCGTACCTCGCATTACCCTTACGCTGAAGAGATGCTCGACTGGGCAGACGAACATGGCATTGTGGTGATTGATGAAACTGCAGCTGTCGGCTTTAACCTCTCTTTAGGCATTGGTTTCGAAGCGGGCAACAAGCCGAAAGAACTCTACAGCGAAGAGGCGGTCAACGGGGAAACCCAGCAGGCGCACTTACAGGCGATTAAAGAACTGATTGCGCGTGACAAAAACCACCCTAGCGTGGTGATGTGGAGCATTGCCAATGAACCGGATACCCGCCCGCAAGGTGCACGGGAATATTTCGCGCCACTGGCGGAAGCAACGCGTAAACTCGACCCAACGCGTCCGATCACTTGCGTCAATGTGATGTTCTGTGACGCTCACACCGATACCATCAGCGATCTCTTCGATGTGCTGTGTCTTAACCGTTATTACGGTTGGTATGTACAAAGCGGCGATTTGGAAACGGCAGAGAAGGTACTGGAAAAAGAACTTCTGGCCTGGCAGGAGAAACTGCATCAGCCGATTATCATCACCGAATACGGCGTGGATACGTTAGCCGGTCTGCACTCGATGTACACCGACATGTGGAGTGAAGAGTATCAGTGTGCATGGCTGGATATGTATCACCGCGTCTTTGATCGCGTCAGCGCCGTCGTCGGTGAACAGGTATGGAATTTCGCCGATTTTGCAACCTCGCAGGGCATTTTGCGCGTTGGCGGTAACAAGAAAGGGATCTTCACCCGCGACCGCAAACCGAAGTCGGCGGCTTTCTTGCTGCAAAAACGCTGGACTGGCATGAACTTCGGTGAAAAACCGCAGCAGGGAGGCAAACAATGAATCAACAACTCTCCTGGCGCACCATCGTCGGCTACAGCCTCGGTGACGTCGCCAATAACTTCGCCTTCGCAATGGGGGCGCTCTTCCTGTTGAGTTACTACACCGACGTCGCTGGCGTCGGCGCCGCTGCGGCGGGCACCATGCTGTTACTGGTGCGGGTATTCGATGCCTTCGCCGACGTCTTTGCCGGACGAGTGGTGGACAGTGTGAATATTTGCGCCATGCAATGAATGGTGCCGTGGTGGATACCGACATTGGCTATCCCTTTTCATTAAGTCTTGATCGTAACCGTGAAGGAATGCAGTCCTGGCAATTGGGCGTTAACTATCGTTTAACTCCGCAATTTACGCTGACATTTGCACCGATTGTGACTCGCGGCTATGAATCCAGTAAACGAGATGTGCGGATTGAAGGCGCGGGTATCTTAGGTGGTATGAACTATCGTGTCAGCGAAGGGCCGTTACAAGGGATGAATTTCTTTCTTGCTGCCGATAAAGGGCGGGAAAAGCGCGATGGCAGTGCGCTGGGCGATCGCCTGAATTACTGGGATGTGAAAATGAGTATTCAGTATGACTTTATGCTGAAGTAAGAAAAAAACGCCGGAGAGAAAAATCTCCGGCGTTTTGGCTGTGAATTACTGCTGCGGAATAGCGGGTACAGCCGGAACGTTTAATGCCGGCATCGCAAACATCCCAACAAAATCTTCCAGTGGCATTTTCTGCCCGTTTAACGTGATCTGACCGTTAGCATATTGCAGGCTGGTGGTGATGGTATTGTCCTGCAAGGTGGTCAGACGGAACATCTGCCCCATTGCTGATGCGCCTTCAACTTGCTGTTTTGCCAGTTTTTTCGCTTGATCTTCCTGATAACCTTCCAGCTTCGCTACCTGGGTCATCAGCTCAGTTGCCATATCGACCGGAATGGTTAGTTTTGCCTCCAGAGACTTAACCGAGCGATCAACTTCCTGAGCCAGTGTCTGCGGCGCTTCTTTAGTCGTTGCCGGATCTTTCAGGAACAGCGACAGATTCAGCGCACTTTCACCCTGACTGTTTTTCCAGCTTAACGGAGCGACAGTTATCACCGGATCGCCTTTCAACATCAGCGGCAGGGCGCTAAAGAAGGCTTCCGTCACTTTCTCCTGATAAAGTTCGGGATTGTTGGCAATCTCTGGCTGTGCCAGCAGAGCCTGGGTTTGCGCGTTATATTGCTGGCTAAACTGGTGCCAGGCTTCGCCATCAATCTGACCAACTTTTAAAGTCAGCTTGCCGCTGCCCAGATCCTGATTCTGTACTTTCAGGCTGTTTAGCGAGTAATCCAGTTGGCTATTGATCGTTTTACCGTCATTGACCAGGTCTGATTTACCGCTGATCTCCATGCCTTCCAGCAGTGCCAGTTCTTTGCCTTCTACCGAAATGGTCATTTTTTCCAGTGACAGTTTTTGGTTACCCACGCGCTCACCAAAACTTGCCAGTGTGCTGGAACCGTCGGTTTTCAGATTATTAAAGGTCAACTGCACTTTCTGGTTGTATTCGTTAACCGCATCCACCCGGCCGCTTTGTGCCTCCCCGGAAAGGGAGATAGCTTTGCCGTCTCTGTCAGCATTTAACTGGAACTCGCCGCCGCTAAAGGCGACTTTTTCATCTTTTTGTTCGTAATTCAGTGGCTTGAGAGAGATATCTGAGCTGGAATCACCGCTGTAACCAATGCGGGAGTTAATCTCAAAAGGTGTTTCTCCTTTTGCCATATCAAACAGTGGCTTGCTCACATTGTTGTTGACAAGCGTGGTTTGAATCGACGCCATCGACGGGATCAGGTTCAGTTTTTTAAGCTGGGCCAGGGGGAAGGGACCATGATCAACCGATTCGTTGAAGATGACGCTCTGACCACTTTTAATCCACGGATTTTCTTTCCCGGCAACGGGCTTCACCACCAGCTGTAACTGGCTGCTGAACACGCCGCGATGATAGTTTTGATAACTCACTTCCAGGTTGGATTCAGGAGCCGTCAGTTTAAGTTGCGCATTCGCCTGCGCGACCATGTCCTCGAGATGGGTTTCTATTTTCTTGCCTGTGTACCATGCGCCGCCTGTCCAGACTACGCCGAGCGCAACAATGACGCCTACCGCTACCAGCGATTTATTCATAGTGATTATCCATAAAATGAAATCAGGCGGACTGACCGCCTGAAGTGTTATAAGCCTTTAATAAGCTTAGCAAGAGATGTTAATTTTTTCAGTAAGCTCTTACAGCTTGTTGTAAACACGGGCTAAACGTCCGTGGCCTTTCACTGTCACCGGTGACTCGTTGGCGGCAATAAACGCTGATTCACCCGGTTTAAGCGGTAACTGCTGAGAACCTTTACACAGAGTTGCTTCACCTTCAACGCAGAACAAAATGGCGGCACTTTGCTGGCTGATAGTGGTTTCTTTATCACTAAGATCATGCAGCGAGAAGGCAAAATCATCCACTGGAATCGGGAAGTCCAGTTCTGCACCTTGCTTCACCGGCTGGGTCAACAACTGGTTAGCTGGTTTGGCTTCGAACTTCACGTTGGCAACCAGCTCAGGAATATCAATATATTTTGGCGTCAGACCCGCACGCAGCACGTTATCAGAGTTCGCCATCACTTCCAGCGCCACGCCTTGCAGGTAGGCGTGCGGTGTTTCAGCGAACAGGAACATCGCTTCGCCAGGGTTCAGTTTCACCACATTCAGCAACAGCGGGGAGAACAGACCGCTGTCATCCGGGTAAAATTCAGAAATTAAACGAATCGTTTGCCACGGTTCACCCTGCTGGCTGTCGAGGGCCGATTTTAAAATCGCCAGCGCGCGGGATTTTTCTTCACCCTGCATATTCAACAGGCTGGCGAACAGTTCGCTTAAACGTTCGGCATCAGGCTGTTGTAAAAAGTGAGCAATCGCCGGATGTGCACCTGCGACCGGCTGGAGTAGGGAGACAATCTCGGAAAACTCTCGAAACGCGTTCATCGCAAGGAATGGTGTCAGGGCAAAAACCAGCTCCGGCTTGTGGTTAGGATCTTTATAGTTACGCTCGGCGGCATCCATCGGAATACCTGCGGCATTTTCTTTGGCAAAACCGATTTCAGAATTGCGTTTGTTTGGATGAACCTGAATGGAGAGTGGCTGGGCTGCGCATAATACTTTGAACAGGAAAGGCAGTTCGCCAAAGCGTTTGGCAACGGCCTCTCCGAGCAGAGTCGATTTATCACTCTCAATCACATCACGCAGTGAAACGATATCTCCGGCAGCATTGTGCACACGGGAACTGCTTTTCGGATGTGCCCCCATCCACAGCTCGGCCATCGGTTGGCTGGACGGATTTTCCATACCATAAAGTTCAGTCAACGCCGTTTTGCTGCCCCAGGCATAGTTTTGCACTGAGTTAATGAGTTTTTGCATGATCAATCCCTGTTTAAATGTGGAAATTAATCCCACTATTAAAGCAAGAATCCTACGGGAAGTAACCTGGAGCCGCAAAAAGTCGTACTAGTCTCAGTTTTTGTTAAAAAAGTGTGTAGGATATTGTTACTCGCTTTTAACAGGGCAACGGAACACCCGCCCAGAGCATAACCAAACCAGGCAGTAAGTGAGAGAACAATGTCAAACAAACCCTTTCATTATCAGGCTCCTTTCCCACTCAAAAAAGATGATACCGAGTATTACCTGCTGACCAGCGAACACGTTAGCGTATCTGAATTTGAAGGGCAGGAGATTTTGAAAGTCGCACCCGAAGCGTTAACTCTGCTGGCGCGTCAGGCGTTTCATGATGCGTCATTTATGCTGCGACCGGCTCACCAACAGCAGGTTGCCGACATTCTGCGTGACCCGGAAGCCAGCGAAAACGATAAATATGTGGCGCTGCAATTCCTGCGTAACTCCGATATCGCGGCAAAAGGCGTTCTGCCAACCTGTCAGGACACTGGCACCGCGATTATCGTTGGTAAAAAAGGGCAGCGCGTATGGACCGGTGGCGGTGACGAAGCGGCGCTGGCGCGCGGGGTCTATAACACCTATATCGAAGATAACCTGCGCTACTCGCAAAATGCGCCGCTGGATATGTATAAAGAGGTGAATACCGGCACCAATCTGCCAGCGCAGATCGATCTTTATGCTGTTGATGGCGACGAGTACAAATTCCTCTGTATCGCCAAAGGTGGCGGTTCGGCAAACAAGACGTATCTCTATCAGGAAACCAAAGCGTTATTGACGCCGGGGAAACTGAAAAATTACCTGGTTGAGAAAATGCGCACGCTGGGTACGGCGGCGTGTCCTCCGTATCATATTGCGTTCGTTATTGGCGGAACGTCTGCGGAAACTAACCTTAAAACGGTGAAACTGGCTTCCGCTAAATACTATGACGAACTGCCAACGGAAGGGAATGAGCACGGTCAGGCGTTCCGCGATGTGGCGCTGGAAAAAGAATTGCTGATCGAAGCGCAAAATCTTGGACTGGGCGCGCAGTTTGGTGGTAAATACTTCGCTCACGAC
>NZ_AEJZ01000083.1:0-21521 GCF_000208525.1 Escherichia sp. TW14182 | reverse complement strand
AAAAGCGCCCTAAAGGCGCTTTTTTGCTATTCAGGCATTCCACAATTTCAATTCTTAACCCTGATGACATACTTTGCGCTTGCTGCGTAAGCAACTCTACGTCGGTGGAAATAAGATACCTGGCATTACATCCGACATCTCATACGTAATTCGAGTGACTTTTCCCCACTGTTCGGCTATCTTGTTTAGCATATAAAACAAATCAAACCGATAACGGCGAACATCACGCTTTATATCGGTTTAAATGTTAAGCCTGTAAAACGAGATGGTAAGATGAGCGTGATGTTTGATCCTGAAGCGGCGATTTATCCCTTCCCCCCGAAGCCGACGCCGTTAAGCATTGATGAGAAAGCGTATTACCGTGAGAAAATAAAACGTCTGCTAAAAGAACGTAATGCGGTGATGGTTGCCCACTACTATACCGATCCTGAAATTCAACAACTGGCAGAAGAAACGGGTGGTTGTATTTCTGATTCTTTAGAAATGGCGCGCTTTGGTGCCAAACATCCCGCTTCAACGCTACTCGTAGCCGGGGTGAGATTTATGGGAGAAACCGCCAAAATTCTCAGCCCGGAAAAAACAATTCTGATGCCGACACTTCAGGCTGAATGTTCACTGGATCTCGGCTGCCCAATTGAAGAATTTAACGCATTTTGTGATGCCCATCCCGATCGCACTGTCGTGGTCTACGCTAACACTTCTGCTGCAGTAAAAGCGCGTGCAGACTGGGTGGTGACTTCAAGTATTGCTGTTGAACTCATTGATCATCTGGATAGTCTGGGTGAAAAACTCATCTGGGCACCAGACAAACACCTGGGGCGTTACGTACAAAAGCAGACGGGGGCAGATATTATATGCTGGCAAGGTGCCTGCATTGTGCATGATGAGTTTAAGACTCAGGCGTTAATCCGTTTACAAAAACAACACCCTGATGCAGCCATACTGGTGCATCCGGAATCACCACAAGCCATTGTCGATATGGCGGATGCGGTCGGTTCCACAAGTCAGTTGATCAATGCTGCGAAAACATTGCCGCATCGGCGCCTAATTGTGGCGACTGACCGGGGTATCTTCTACAAAATGCAGCAGGTAGTGCCAGACAAAGAGTTACTGGAAGCACCAACCGCTGGCGAGGGAGCAACTTGCCGTAGCTGCGCGCATTGCCCGTGGATGGCCATGAATGGCCTTCAGGCCATCGCAGAGGCATTAGAACAGGAAGGAAGCAATCACGAGGTTCATGTTGATGAAAGGCTGCGAGAGAGGGCGCTAGTGCCGCTCAATCGTATGCTGGAATTTGCGGCTACACTACGTGGATAACGAATAATAAGGCGTCACGTTACGCTTTGGGGGAAAGATGGATTTTTTTAGTGTACAGAATATCCTGGTACATATACCAATAGGGGCGGGCGGTTATGATCTCTCATGGATCGAAGCGGTAGGCACGATCGCCGGGTTGCTGTGTATTGGCCTCGCCAGTATGGAGAAGATCAGCAACTACTTGTTTGGCCTGATCAACGTCACCCTGTTTGGCATTATTTTCTTTCAGATTCAGCTGTATGCCAGCCTGCTATTACAGGTGTTTTTCTTTGCCGCGAATATTTACGGCTGGTATGCGTGGTCGCGACAAACCAGTCAGAACGAGGCGGAGTTGAAAATTCGCTGGTTACCATTGCCGAAGGCATTAACCTGGCTGGCGGTTTGTGTCATTGCTATTGGTCTGATGACGGTATTTATCAATCCGGTGTTTGCATTTTTGACCCGCGTGGCAGTCATGATCATGCAAGCATTAGGATTACAGGTTGCGATGCCTGAACTGCAACCGGACGCCTTCCCGTTCTGGGATTCCTGCATGATGGTACTCTCCATCGTGGCAATGATTCTGATGACGCGGAAGTATGTGGAAAACTGGCTGTTGTGGGTGATTATTAACGTGATTAGCGTCGTTATTTTTGCACTTCAGGGCGTTTACGCCATGTCTCTGGAGTACATCATCCTGACCTTTATTGCGCTCAACGGCAGCCGGATGTGGATCAACAGCGCACGCGAAAGAGGCTCACGCGCGCTGTCCCATTAATGGTGATGATGTGAATGGCCAGACACCCCTTCATTCAGGTGGCAGTCTGGCCCATGACAAGGTTGATATTCCATCTGGATGGTGGCGTGTTCAATCTGATAGTGATCCATCAGATAATGTTGGATCTTGTCCAACAACGCATCGTGATCGTGTGGCGGGATCACCTGCACATGCAGCGTCATTACTGGCTTCTCACCCACCATCCACACGTGTACATGATGCACATTTCGGACTTCCGGAATTTCCCGACACATACGGCGCTTGAGTTCAGCGATATCCAGCGACACCGGTGCACCTTCAAGTAATTCATTCACGCTGTCTTTCAATAATCGCCACGCGCTGCGCAGAACCAGTAGCGACACCAGTATCGAGAGAATGGGGTCAGCAGGCGTCCAGCCGGTCCAGATAATAATCAACGCGGCAACGATAGCACCAACCGAACCCAGAAGATCTCCCAGTACATGCAGTGCCGCTGCGCGCACATTGAGGTTTTTCTCTTCGCTGCCGTGATGAAGTAACCAGAAAGAAAGTATATTTGCCAGCAACCCAGCCACGGCAATTGCCATCATCATGCCGCCCTCGACCGGACGCGGCGTGCGGAAGCGTTCTATCGCCTCCCAGACAATCAAAATGGTAATCACCACCAGGGCGATGGCATTCACAAACGCCGCGAGCGTGGTCAATCTTAGCCAACCGAAAGTGTGGCGGATGGTGGGAGGACGACGTGAAAATTGTACGGCAAGCAGGGCGAAAAGCAGGGCGGCAGTATCGGTCAACATATGACCCGCGTCGGCCAGCAACGCCAGAGAGCCTGAGAGAAAACCGCCAATAACCTCAACCAGCATAAACCCGGCAGTCACGCCGAAAGCATACAACAAGCGACGAGCATTATTATCTTCTGGCAGGTGTGAGGAAGCGTGTGAGTGTGAGTGTGAGTGCGCCATGACGAGTCATCCCTTAATTTATCTCACTTAACTTTATGACATCATACTGCTTTTAGAAGGGAAAAATTAAAAAGGAGAGCCTCCGCTCTCCCATTATCAGCCATATATCCTGGCTTACTGCGTAGTACCGTCGGTTTTGGTATCGACATCATTATTGATGCCATCACCGGTTTGTACTTTTTTATTAATGTCCGGGCAGCGACCATCTTTGCACATCGTATTTTTGTGCTCTTCATCTTTGGTCATGCCGTCATTGTCCATTGATGAACCGTTCGGGTGCAGCATGGTGCCGCCTGAGTTGTTATTAACCCCGCTATTATCAACGTTATTTGGTGCGACATTTTCACGGGCGTCCGGGGCAACCTGACCCGCATCAGCTGCGGCGTTTGCCTGGCCATTATTGGTTTGCGCTCCGCTATCGGCAGCCAGCGCAGCACCGCTGGCAAGGCTTAGAGTGGCAGTCAGAAATAGTGTGGCCAGTTTTGTCATTTTCATAGGATGCTCCTGTTATGGTCGTTATGTCGGATAACCTCTTCCAACAGTGCATTTGCAGGTGAATATCAGGTAATGGTTTAAGATTTCAGCCAGAAGAATAAATCCAGCAGAGAATCTTGAAAAAATTAATAAACAGAGAAGTTACAGTTAGAAATTGTAGGTCAGATCTCGTTTTTCGCGACAATCTGGCGTTTTTCTTGCTAATTCCAGGATTAATCCGTTCATAGTGTAAAACCCCGTTTACACATTCTGACGGAAGATATAGATTGGAGGGATTGCATTCACCAAGATAAGTATGGCAACACTGGAACAGACATGAATTATCAGAACGACGATTTACGTATCAAAGAAATCAAAGAGTTACTTCCACCTGTCGCACTGCTGGAAAAATTCCCTGCTACCGAAAATGCCGCGAATACGGTTGCCCATGCCAGAAAAGCGATCCATAAGATCCTGAAAGGTAATGATGATCGCCTGTTGGTGGTGATTGGCCCGTGTTCTATTCATGATCCCGTCGCGGCTAAAGAGTATGCCACTCGCTTGCTGGCGCTGCGTGAAGAGCTGAAAGATGAGCTGGAAATCGTTATGCGCGTCTATTTTGAAAAGCCGCGCACCACGGTGGGCTGGAAGGGGCTGATCAACGATCCGCATATGGACAACAGCTTCCAGATCAACGACGGTTTGCGCATTGCCCGTAAGTTGCTGCTCGATATTAACGACAGTGGTCTGCCAGCGGCGGGTGAATTTCTCGATATGATCACCCCGCAGTATCTCGCTGACCTGATGAGTTGGGGCGCAATTGGTGCACGTACAACCGAATCTCAGGTTCACCGCGAACTGGCGTCCGGTCTTTCTTGCCCGGTAGGTTTCAAAAATGGCACCGACGGTACGATTAAAGTGGCTATCGATGCTATTAATGCCGCCGGTGCGCCGCATTGCTTCCTGTCTGTGACCAAATGGGGGCATTCGGCGATTGTGAATACCAGCGGTAACGGCGATTGCCATATCATTCTGCGCGGCGGTAAAGAGCCTAACTACAGTGCGAAACACGTTGCTGAAGTGAAAGAAGGGCTGAACAAGGCGGGTTTACCGGCGCAGGTGATGATCGATTTCAGCCATGCAAATTCGTCCAAACAGTTCAAAAAGCAGATGGAAGTTTGCGCTGACGTTTGCCAGCAAATTGCCGGTGGCGAAAAAGCTATTATTGGCGTGATGGTTGAAAGCCACCTGGCGGAAGGGAACCAGAGCCTGGAAAGCGGTGAGCCGCTGGCCTATGGCAAGAGCATCACCGATGCCTGCATTGGCTGGGAAGATACCGACGCACTGTTACGCCAACTGGCGAACGCAGTGAAAGCACGTCGCGGGTAATTTATAGTCGAAACGCCATGACTGTACGTTTGTAGCCCTGATAAGACGCGCAGCGTCGCATCAGGCAATGTGCTCCATTGTTAGCAACAAAAAAGCCGACTCACTTGCAGTCGGCTTTCTCATTTTTAAACGAATGACGTTTACTTCGCTTTACCCTGGTTTGCAACGGCTGCTGCTTTCGCTGCGATCTCGTCAGCATTACCCAGATAATAGCGTTTCAGCGGTTTGAAGTTCTCGTCAAACTCATACACCAGCGGCACGCCAGTCGGGATATTCAGCTCAAGAATCTCTTCTTCGCTCATGTTGTCGAGATATTTCACCAGCGCACGCAGGGAGTTACCATGAGCGGCGATGATCACGCGCTCACCGCTCTTCATACGCGGCAGAATGGTTTCATTCCAGTAAGGGATCACGCGATCAATGGTCAGCGCCAGACTTTCAGTCAGCGGCAGTTCTTTCTCGCTCAGTTTCGCGTAACGCGGATCGTGACCCGGATAACGCTCATCATCTTTAGTCAGTTCCGGCGGAGTCACTGCAAAACCACGACGCCACTGTTTCACCTGCTCGTCGCCATACTTTTCAGCGGTTTCTGCTTTGTTCAGACCCTGCAACGCACCGTAGTGACGTTCGTTCAGTTTCCAGGATTTCTCAACGGGCAGCCATGCCTGATCCAGTTCGTCCAGCACATTCCACAGGGTATGGATAGCGCGTTTCAGCACAGAGGTGTAAGCAAAGTCAAAGCTGTAACCTTCCTCTTTCAGCAGCTTACCTGCTGCTTTTGCTTCGCTTACGCCTTTCTCAGACAGATCCACGTCGTACCAACCGGTGAAACGGTTTTCTTTGTTCCACTGACTTTCGCCATGACGAACCAGAACCAGCTTAGTTACAGCCATATACTTACTCCTCAAACCATCTTTTAATGATAATAATTCTCATTATATTGCTGTAACGAAGCAACAGCAATGCTTACGCATAACCATAGCGAAAATAGTGTCGCAGTGTAAGGTTGTTGTGAATATTGAGTTGCAAATATGTCGGTGTTTGCTGGTGATTTGAACAATATGAAGATAAAGCCCTCATGACGAGGGCTTCAGGTTACTCAGCAATAAACTGATATTCCGTCAGGCTGGAATACTCTTCGCCTGGACGCAGGAAGCAGTCCGGTTGCGGCCATTCAGGATGGTTAGGGCTGTCCGGCAGAAACTCGCTTTCCAGAGCCAGCCCTTGCCAGTCGGCGTAAGGTTCGGTTCCTCGTGACGGCGTGCCGCCGAGGAAGTTGCCGGAGTAAAATTGCAAAGCCGGAGCGGTGGTGTAGACCTTCAGCTGCAATTTTTCATCTGCTGACCAGACATGCGCCGCCACTTTCTTGCTATCACCTTTGGCCTGCAACAAAAACGCGTGATCGTAACCTTTCACTTTGCGCTGATCGTCGTCGGCAAGAAATTCACTGGCGATGATTTTGGCACTGCGGAAATCAAAAGATGTCCCGGCGACAGATTTCAGGCCGTCGTGCGGAATGCCGCCTTCATCAACCGGCAGATATTCGTCCGCCAGAATCTGCAACTTGTGATTACGCACGTCAGACTGCTCGCCGTCGAGGTTGAAATAGACGTGGTTAGTCATATTCACCGGGCAAGGTTTATCAACTGTGGCGCGATAAGTAATAGAGATACGGTTATCGTCGGTCAGACGATACTGCACCGTCGCGCCGAGATTCCCCGGAAAGCCTTGATCGCCATCTTCTGAAGTCAGGGCAAACAGCACCTGACGATCGTTCTGGTTAACAATTTGCCAGCGGCGTTTGTCGAACCCTTCCGGGCCGCCATGCAGCTGGTTAACACCCTGACTTGGCAACAGCGTCACGGTTTCACCGCCAAAGGTATAACGACTATTGGCGATACGGTTGGCATAACGACCAATAGAGGCTCCCAGAAACGCGGCCTGATCCTGGTAGCATTCCGGGCTGGCGCAGCCGAGCAGCGCCTCGCGGACGCTGCCATCGGAAAGCGGAATACGGGCTGAAAGTAAAGTCGCACCCCAGTCCATCAGCGTGACTACCATCCCTGCGTTGTTACGCAAAGTTAACAGTCGGTACGGCTGACCATCGGGTGCCAGTGCGGGAGTTTCGTTCAGCACTGTCCTGCTCCTTGTGATGGTTTACAAACGTAAAAAGTCTCTTTAATACCTGTTTTGGCTTCATATTGTTCAGCGACAGCTTGCTGTACGGCAGGCACCAGTTCTTCCGGGATCAGCGCGACGATACAGCCGCCAAATCCGCCACCGGTCATGCGTACGCCACCTTTGTCGCCAATCACAGCTTTTACGATTTCTACCAGAGTGTCAATTTGCGGCACGGTGATTTCGAAATCATCGCGCATAGAGGCATGAGACTCCGCCATCAGCTCGCCCATACGCTTCAGGTCGCCTTGCTCCAGCGCGCTGGCTGCTTCAACGGTACGGGCGTTTTCAGTCAGGATATGACGCACGCGTTTCGCCACGATCGGATCCAGTTCATGCGCAACCGCGTTGAACTCTTCAATGGTGACATCGCGCAGGGCTGGCTGCTGGAAGAAACGCGCACCGGTTTCGCACTGTTCACGACGGGTGTTGTATTCGCTGCCAACCAGGGTACGTTTGAAGTTACTGTTGATGATGACGACAGCCACACCTTTCGGCATGGAAACGGCTTTGGTTCCCAGAGAGCGGCAATCGATCAGCAAGGCATGATCCTTCTTACCCAGTGCGGAAATTAGCTGATCCATGATCCCGCAGTTACAGCCAACAAACTGGTTTTCTGCTTCCTGACCGTTAAGCGCGATTTGTGCGCCGTCCAGCGGCAGATGATAAAGCTGCTGCAATACGGTTCCGACCGCGACTTCCAGTGAAGCGGAAGAACTTAACCCGGCACCCTGCGGCACATTGCCGCTGATCACCATGTCCACACCGCCGAAGCTATTGTTACGCAGTTGCAGATGTTTTACCACGCCACGAACGTAGTTCGCCCATTGATAGTTTTCATGCGCGACAATGGGCGCATCAAGGGAAAACTCGTCAGTCTGATTTTCATAATCGGCTGCCATTACGCGAACTTTACGGTCATCGCGTGGCGCACAACTGATCACGGTTTGATAATCAATCGCGCAGGGCAGAACGAAACCGTCGTTGTAGTCGGTGTGTTCGCCAATAAGATTCACGCGCCCAGGCGCCTGAATGGTATGAGTGGCAGGGTAGCCAAATGCGTTGGCAAACAGAGATTGTGTTTTTTCTTTCAGACTCATTTCTTACACTCCGGATTCGCGAAAATGGATATCGCTGACTGCGCGCAAACGCTCTGCTGCCTGTTCTGCCGTCAGGTCACGCTGGGTCTCTGCCAACATTTCATAACCGACCATAAATTTACGTACAGTGGCAGAGCGCAACAGAGGTGGATAAAAGTGCGCGTGCAGCTGCCAGTGTTGATTCTCTTCGCCATTAAACGGCGCGCCGTGCCAGCCCATAGAATAGGGGAAGGAACACTGGAAGAGGTTGTCATAACGACTGGTCAGCTTTTTCAACGCCAGCGCCAAATCGCTGCGCTGGACGTCGGTCAAATCGGTGATCCGCAAAACGTGGGCTTTAGGCAACAGTAGCGTTTCGAACGGCCAGGCAGCCCAGTAGGGCACTATGGCTAACCAGTGCTCGGTTTCGACAACGGTACGACTACCGTCTGCCAGTTCACGCTGGACATAATCCACCAGCATTGGCGATTTCTGTTCGGCGAAATATTCTTTTTGCAGGCGGTCTTCACGCTCAGCTTCGTTAGGCAGGAAGCTATTTGCCCAAATCTGACCGTGCGGATGCGGGTTAGAGCACCCCATCGCCGCACCTTTGTTTTCAAAAACCTGCACCCACGGGTATGTTTTCCCTAGTTCTGCGGTTTGCTCTTGCCAGGTTTTGACGATTTCTGTCAATGCTGCAACGCTGAGTTCTGGCAGTGTTTTACTGTGATCCGGTGAAAAGCAGATCACCCGGCTGGTGCCACGCGCGCTCTGGCAACGCATCAGCGGATCGTGACTTTCCGGCGCGTCTGGCGTGTCGGACATCAGCGCCGCAAAGTCATTGGTAAAAACGTAAGTCCCGGTGTAATCGGGGTTTTTATCGCCTGTCACCCGCACATTACCTGCGCAAAGGAAGCAATCTGGATCGTGCGCAGGTAACACCTGTTTGGCTGGCGTTTCCTGCGCCCCCTGCCAGGGGCGCTTAGCGCGGTGCGGTGAAACCAGAATCCATTGCCCGGTGAGTGGGTTATAGCGGCGATGTGGATGATCAACGGGATTAAATTGCGTCATGGTCGTTCCTTAATCGGGATATCCCTGTGGATGGCGTGACTGCCAGTGCCAGGTGTCCTGCGCCATTTCGTCAAGAGTGCGCGTTACGCGCCAGTTCAGTTCGCGCTCGGCTTTGCTGGCGTCCGCCCAGTAGGCCGGAAGGTCGCCTTCGCGACGCGGTGCAAAATGATAATTAACCGGTTTGCCGCAGGCTTTGCTGAAGGCATTAACCACGTCCAGCACGCTGCTGCCTACGCCTGCGCCGAGGTTGTAGATGTGTACGCCAGGCTTGTTCGCCAGTTTTTCCATCGCCACGACGTGACCGTCTGCCAGGTCCATTACGTGGATGTAATCGCGCACACCAGTGCCGTCTTCGGTCGGATAATCGTTACCAAAAATCGCCAGCGAGTCGCGACGGCCTACAGCAACCTGGGCAATGTACGGCATCAGGTTATTCGGAATGCCTTGCGGATCTTCGCCCATATCGCCCGACGGATGCGCGCCAACCGGGTTGAAGTAGCGCAGCAGGGCAATGCTCCAGTCCGGCTGGGCTTTTTGCAGGTCGGTAAGGATTTGTTCCACCATCAGCTTGCTTTTGCCGTAAGGGCTTTGCGGTGTGCCGGTCGGGAAGCTTTCAACGTATGGAATTTTGGGCTGATCGCCATAAACGGTGGCGGAGGAGCTAAAAATAAAGTTTTTGACGTTCGCGGCGCGCATGGCGCTAATCAGGCGCAGAGTACCGTTGACGTTGTTGTCGTAATATTCCAGCGGTTTTTGTACCGATTCGCCAACGGCTTTCAGCCCGGCGAAGTGGATCACGGTGTCGATAGCGTGATCGTGCAGGATCTCGGTCATCAACGCTTCGTTACGGATATCGCCTTCAACAAACGTCGGATGTTTGCCGCCTAAACGCTCGATAACAGGCAGCACGCTGCGCTTACTGTTACAGAGGTTATCAAGAATGATGACATCATGACCGTTTTGCAGTAATTGCACACAGGTATGACTTCCAATGTAACCGCTACCACCGGTAACCAGAACTCTCATAATTCGCTCCATCAGGCTTATGGTATGAAATAACCATAGCATAACAAAGATGCGAAAAGTGTGACATGGAATAAATTAGTGGAATCGTTTACACAAGAATTTAGCCATTTTCTATGCGCAATTAAATGATTATAAAACAGAGGGTTTATGAATGATTGCGCCTTTTATCTGAAAAAAAGCGCGTTTTCATGCCTGGATGCGTTAAACCGTAGACCGGATAAGGCGTTCACACCGCATCCGGCATAGTCACTCAATTTATTTTGGTAAGCGCATAACGATAGAGGTCACCGTCTGGCACGAACTCCAGACGATGGGTAATACAGGCTGGCGCATCTTCGGCGTGGTGTGAAACAAACAACAACTGCGTTTCACCTTCGCTAATCAGCACATCAACAAATCTACGGATAAGCTGGCGATTCAGCGGATCAAGCCCTTGCAATGGTTCATCAAGAATAAGCAAGGTCGGATGCTTCACCAGTGCCCGGACGATCAATGCCAGACGCTGTTGTCCCCAGGAAAGACTATGGAAAGGAGCGTCAGCCGTGCGTTTATCAATGCCGAGAATATCCAGCCACTGCTGCACCAGTTTGTGCTGGCGATCCGAAACGGCCTGATAAATGCCAATCGAATCAAAATAGCCAGAAAGGATCACATTACGCACAGTGGTGCTGACGCGGTAATCCAGATGCAAACTACTGCTGACGTAACCGATATGCTTTTTGATATCCCAGATGGTTTCGCCGCTGCCACGGCGTCGTCCGAAAAGCGTCAAATCGTTGCTGTAACCTTGCGGGTGATCGCCAGTAATCAGGCTTAATAACGTCGATTTTCCCGCGCCATTTGGCCCGATAATTTGCCAGTGTTCGCCTGGATTCACCTGCCAGCTAAGGTTATTAAGAATGGGGCGATCATTATAAGAAACCACGCCTTTGTTCAGCACAATGCGCGGTTCGCTGGCGGGTAAGGCGTGACGTGCTGAAGGTTCATCCGGCTCTGGTAGCTGCACGCCAGCAAGTTTCTCGCTGTGCGCCAGTTGTGCGACGAGTGCCTGTTGGAACAGTTCTTCTTTCGCGCCAGTTTCCGCTAACGTGCAATCCGCCAGCACACCGGCAAACTGGACAAATTCCGGGATCTCATCGAAGCGATTGAGCACCAGTACCAGAGTAATACCAGACTGATGTAACGAGGCGAGCAGTTCAGCCAGTTGCTGACGTGAGGCAACATCAAGGCCATCGAATGGTTCATCAAGAATCAGTAAATCAGGATCTGACATCAGCGCCTGACAGAGCAGGGTTTTACGCGTCTCGCCAGTGGAAAGGTATTTAAAGCGTCGGTCGAGGAGGGCGGTAATACCGAACTGCTGTGCCAGCTGCGCACAACGCTGTGCATCTTTAACGTCATCCTGAATGATCTCAGCCGTGGTACGCCCGGTGTCAGCTTCGCCAGGACTCAGCATATCGGTATTATTCCGCTGCCATTCGTCGCTGACGAGCTTTTGTAACTGCTCGAAGGAGAGACGAGTGATGCGGGAAAACTGGTTTTGCCGTTCGCCTTTCAAAAGCGAAAGTTCACCGGCCAGCGCGCGAGCCAGCGCCGACTTCCCGCTGCCATTTGAACCGACAAACGCCCAACTATCACCCGCGTTTAACGTTAGCTGAGACAATTGCAGCGTTTTTGTGTCGCTAAGACGAAACGTGCCTTGCAAAATTTGCAACGATGACATTTTGTATCCCATTTTTTGCAGCGATTACTGACAGGGATACGTGTTTCATAACAAATTGTCAACACGCTTAGCACAGCGTGGCGATAATTACGCTGTCGGCATTAAAGTAGGCCGTGACATTCTGCCCTTGCTCAAGAGAAGCTGCTTCATTTAACGGCACCGTAGCGCACAGGGTTTGCCCGTCGGGTAGCGCCATTAATACTTCGCACTGCTCCGCGCCGCGCTCAATATGACTAATAATGCCCGGCAATTGGTTGTCGGCGTTTTGTGCGACCGCCTTGTCCTGAGTAATACCTACCCACGGCGCTTTCAGCAGTATCAATACTTCTTTGCCTTCATCCAGACCCAGACGCGCGCCGCTTTGCGCGGTAATCGCGACTTTTAATCGTGTTTTACCATCAGCCAGTAAGACATCAACATGCTGTTGAACGTCATCATGATCGCGGGCGGTGATGGTGCCGAACCACTGGTTACGGGCGCTGGTCTGCAGTGAAAAACGTGAGATAGCTGCCAGCAGGCTGTTCAGCGGCAGGGCGTCATCGTCACTTAACACATCAAAGGCTTTTTGCTGGATTTGCGCCAGTAAGTCATAGAGCTGAATCAGTCGCTGACCATAGCGGGTCAGTACTGCGCCGCCGCCACCTTTACCGCCTGTTGCACGCTCAACCAGAATATGCTCACTTAACTGATTCATCTCGTTAATGGCATCCCAGGCGCTTTTATAGCTGATACCGGCATCTTTCGCCCCCTGGCTGATAGAACCGGAAAGGGCAATGTGTTTTAGTAGCGAAATGCGGCGTGGGTCGGCAAAGAGCTTTTGTTGAAGCTTAAGGGTGAGAAGGATTTCGGCCTGCATAACAATGTCCTGGCAAAAGTCTTATTGTGACGGAAAACGAACGCCACGCAAAGCTGACCGCACAAAAGGGGAGTGCTTTTCTGTGCTTAGCGG
Organism: Escherichia sp. TW14182; assembly: GCF_000208525.1. Lineage (NCBI taxonomy): Bacteria > Pseudomonadati > Pseudomonadota > Gammaproteobacteria > Enterobacterales > Enterobacteriaceae > Escherichia > Escherichia sp. TW14182. The sequence goes on along the minus strand of NZ_AEJZ01000083.1, from coordinate 8,614 downwards.
TTAGAATAGTCTCATGACTATATCTGGAGTTGACCATGTTAGAGTTATTAAAAAGTCTGGTATTCGCCGTAATCATGGTACCTGTCGTGATGGCCATCATCCTGGGTCTGATTTACGGTCTTGGTGAAGTATTCAACATCTTTTCTGGTGTTGGTAAAAAAGACCAGCCCGGACAAAATCATTGATTCCCTGAATGCCCGCTTAGTCGGGCATTTTCTTTTTTCTCAACTTCCTGCTTTTTCTGCCGATATTTTTTCTAGCTACCTCTCAAAGGTTAACAATAACTGCTGGGAAAATTCTGAATCAGTCGTTATATTGTTGCCTACATAACGTTACATGAAGGGGTTACCAATGGCTCGTAAATGGTTGAACTTGTTTGCCGGAGCGGCGCTCTCTTTAACTCTTGCAGGCAATGCGCTGGCAGACGAAGGGAAGATTACAGTTTTTGCGGCAGCATCACTGACCAACGCAATGCAGGACATCGCTACGCAGTATAAAAAAGAGAAAGGCGTGGACGTCGTTTCTTCTTTCGCCTCGTCTTCTACCCTGGCTCGTCAGATTGAAGCGGGTGCGCCTGCGGATCTGTTTATTTCTGCCGATCAGAAATGGATGGATTATGCGGTTGATAAAAAAGCGATCGATACTGCCACGCGCCAGACATTGCTCGGCAATAGTCTGGTCGTTGTAGCACCGAAAACCAGTGCACAGAAAGATTTCACTATCGACAGTAAAACCAACTGGACTTCGCTGCTGAATGGCGGTCGCCTGGCGGTTGGCGATCCGGAACATGTTCCCGCTGGCATTTATGCGAAAGAAGCACTGCAAAAACTGGGCGCATGGGATACGCTCTCCCCGAAACTGGCTCCGGCGGAAGATGTTCGTGGGGCGCTGGCGCTGGTCGAACGTAATGAAGCTCCGCTGGGCATTGTTTACGGTTCTGACGCAGTTGCCAGCAAAGGGGTTAAAGTGGTTGCCACCTTCCCGGAAGATTCACATAAAAAAGTGGAATATCCGGTTGCTGTTGTTGAAGGGCATAACAATGCGGCAGTGAAAGCATTTTATGATTATCTGAAGGGACCGCAGGCTGCGGAAATCTTTAAACGTTACGGATTTACAACTAAGTAATGATACTGACCGATCCAGAATGGCAGGCGGTTTTACTAAGCCTGAAAGTTTCTTCCCTGGCTGTGCTGTTTAGCCTGCCGTTTGGGATCTTTTTTGCCTGGTTACTGGTGCGTTGCACATTTCCGGGCAAAGCTCTGCTCGACAGCGTACTGCATCTACCGCTGGTGTTACCGCCCGTGGTCGTTGGTTACTTGCTGTTAGTCTCTATGGGACGGCGCGGATTTATCGGTGAACGCCTGTATGACTGGTTTGGCATTACCTTCGCCTTTAGCTGGCGCGGTGCGGTTCTCGCTGCCGCCGTCATGTCGTTTCCGCTGATGGTGCGGGCAATTCGTCTGGCGTTGGAAGGGGTTGATGTCAAACTGGAACAGGCCGCAAGAACACTGGGTGCCGGGCGCTGGCGCGTTTTCTTTACTATTACGTTACCGCTGACCTTACCAGGAATTATTGTCGGTACGGTGCTGGCTTTCGCTCGTTCGCTCGGTGAGTTTGGTGCAACTATCACCTTTGTGTCGAACATTCCTGGTGAAACGCGAACCATTCCTTCAGCCATGTATACCTTGATCCAGACTCCTGGCGGGGAAAGTGGCGCAGCGAGACTTTGCATTATCTCTATTGCGCTGGCGATGATCTCTCTGTTGATTTCAGAATGGCTGGCCAGAATCAGCCGTGAGCGGGCGGGGCGCTAATCATGCTGGAACTGAATTTTTCCCAGACGTTGGGCAACCATTGCCTGACTATTAATGAAACGCTGCCCGCCAATGGTATCACTGCTATCTTTGGCGTCTCCGGTGCCGGAAAAACCTCGCTGATTAACGCCATTAGTGGGCTGACACGTCCGCAAAAAGGGCGGATTGTCCTCAATGGTCGGGTACTAAATGATGCCGAAAAAGGTATCTGCCTGACGCCAGAAAAGCGTCGTGTTGGCTATGTATTTCAGGATGCGCGGCTGTTTCCGCATTACAAAGTGCGTGGCAATCTGCGCTACGGCATGGCGAAAAGCATGGTCGATCAGTTCGACAAGCTGGTGGCGCTTTTAGGCATTGAACCGTTACTTGACCGTTTACCTGGCAGCCTGTCCGGTGGCGAAAAACAGCGTGTGGCGATTGGGCGGGCTTTGCTGACAGCACCGGAATTGCTGTTGCTGGATGAACCGCTGGCGTCACTGGATATTCCGCGTAAACGCGAACTGTTGCCTTATCTGCAACGTCTGACGCGGGAAATCAACATTCCGATGTTGTATGTCAGTCATTCGCTGGATGAGATCCTCCATCTGGCAGACAGAGTGATGGTACTGGAAAACGGTCAGGTGAAAGCCTTTGGCGCGCTGGAAGAAGTCTGGGGTAGTAGCGTGATGAATCCGTGGCTGCCGAAAGAGCAACAAAGTAGCATTCTGAAAGTGACGGTGCTTGAGCATCATCCGCATTACGCAATGACCGCGCTGGCGCTGGGCGATCAGCATTTGTGGGTCAATAAGCTGGACGCGCCGCTGCAAGCTGCGCTACGTATCCGCATTCAGGCTTCCGATGTCTCGCTGGTTTTACAGCCTCCGCAGCAAACCAGCATTCGTAACGTGTTGCGCGCAAAAGTGGTCAATAGCTATGACGACAACGGCCAGGTGGAGGTCGAACTGGAAGTCGGAGGTAAAACGCTGTGGGCGCGTATCAGCCCGTGGGCCAGGGATGAACTGGCAATCAGACCAGGCCTGTGGCTGTACGCGCAAATTAAAAGTGTGTCGATAACCGCCTGATTAAATCAGGTGGCTATAAATGAACTGAGCAATGCTGTCGGTGGTGTTATCTCCAATCACAATATTGGCGCGGGCTTTTACTGCGTCATCGGCATTGCCCATCGCCACACCCGTCCCGGCGGCTTCCAGCATACTGATATCATTAAAGTTATCGCCAAACGCAATCACATTTTCCATCGACCAGCCTTGTGCCTCAATCCATTTCGTCAGGCGTCTACCTTTGCTGTTGCCGCCGCGTGCAATATCAACCTGATCGTGCCAGGACCATTCGCACTCCAGTCCCAATTCATGTTCAACATGCTTACCAAAATGCTGCAATCGCGGCAGGTCATCGTGCGTCAGGGCGAACTTCCACACCGCCTTAACTTCTTGTGCCGTCTCGGCCAGTGAGGCAACCTGGGTAAAGGTAGGACGCTGTTCTGGTGGCAGGGTTTGCGCCCAGTTAGAAGTACGAATGACATGCCCGGTCGGGTGTTCATACACCATTGCATCATCCACATACATCAGGCCGTGAATGTGGTGTTCATTCAGCATCTCAATGAGTTGCAGGGCTTTGTTTACGGGCATTGGATCGGCTTCCAGCACGGTTTTTGCATGATAATCATACAAATAGGTGCCATTACAGCAAATAGCAGGTGTATCCAGCGCCAGCGCCTGATAAAAAGGATGAATAGCGACGTGATGGCGACCTGTGACGATGATTAATTGATAGCCTGCTTCGCGAGCGCGGGCCAGGGCTTCTATCGATGAAGGAAGCAAGGTCTTTTTCGGGGTCAATAAGGTGCCGTCTAAGTCGAGAGCAATCACGCGTGTGGTCATGGCGTATTCCAGATTAAGGTTAAGAATTTTCGTCTGAGCGAATGGTACACCGATACCACTATCGGACAAAATTCTGCGCTTTAATTCAGCATTCACCGCCAAAAGCGACTAATTTTAGCTGTTACAGTCAGTTGCTAAATGCAAAGGAGCATTCATGAAGCAAACAGTTTATATCGCCAGCCCTGAGAGCCAGCAAATTCACGTCTGGAACCTGAATCATGAAGGCGCACTGACGCTGACGCAGGTTGTTGATGTGCCGGGGCAGGTGCAGCCGATGGTGGTCAGCCCGGACAAACGTTATCTCTACGTTGGCGTTCGCCCTGAGTTTCGCGTCCTGGCGTATCGTATCGCCCCGGACGATGGTGCACTGACATTCGCCGCAGAGTCGGCGCTGCCGGGTAGCCCGACGCATATTTCTACCGATCACCAGGGACAGTTTGTCTTTGTAGGTTCTTACAATGCGGGTAACGTGAGCGTAACGCGACTGGAAGATGGCCTGCCAGTGGGCGTCGTCGATGTGGTCGAGGGGCTGGACGGCTGCCATTCCGCCAATATCTCACCGGATAACCGCACGCTGTGGGTTCCGGCATTAAAGCAGGATCGCATCTGCCTGTTTACGGTCAGCGATGATGGTCATCTGGTAGCGCAGGACCCGGCGGAAGTGACGACCGTTGAAGGCGCCGGGCCGCGTCATATGGTGTTCCATCCAAACGAACAATATGCGTATTGCGTCAATGAGTTAAACAGTTCAGTGGATGTCTGGGAACTGAAAGATCCGCACGGCAATATCGAATGTGTCCAGACGCTGGATATGATGCCGGAAAACTTCTCCGACACCCGTTGGGCGGCTGATATTCATATTACTCCGGATGGTCGTTATTTATACGCCTGTGACCGTACCGCCAGTCTGATTACCGTTTTCAGCGTTTCGGAAGATGGCAGCGTGTTGAGCAAAGAAGGTTTCCAGCCAACGGAAACCCAGCCGCGCGGCTTTAACGTTGATCACAGTGGCAAGTATCTGATTGCCGCCGGGCAAAAATCTCACCACATCTCAGTTTACGAAATTGTCGGCGAGCAGGGGCTACTGCATGAAAAAGGTCGCTATGCGGTCGGGCAGGGGCCGATGTGGGTGGTGGTGAACGCACACTAACCGTTGAGTTACCCGGCGCAGTATTTCCTGCGCCGGGGTATTACCCCATCTCCTGTAACGCATGTCTCTGGCGTTCGACGATATTGGTCCATAAATTGTCTTTATCATCAGTCCACAAATTAATCAGCAAGGCAAAAAAGCGTTCTGCTGCCGGAGAAAGCACGGCATCTTTGCGACGAATAATCCCCAATGTCCGACGTATAACGGGTTCCACCAGCGGGATACCAATAATAGAAGAATAGGGCGCATGAGGCATTGCCAGGCCAGGAAGCGCCGAAATCCCCAGTCCTGCTTCCACCAGTCCTAATGACGTCGAAAGATGACGCACTTCGTAAAACCAGTCCAGCTTCCAGGGTTTGTCGGACAATTTTTGCTCAATCAGCAGTCGGTTGCCGCTGGAGGAGCGCACGCCAATCATTTTGTAACCTACCAGTTCCTGCCATTCCACCAGCTGCTTTTTGGCTAATGGGTGGTCACGCCGACAGGCCAGCACAAACGGCTCGTTGACCAGTGGCGTAAAATCGATGGATGAATTTGTGATGTTGTTCATGTTTATGCCAAAGTCCGATTCGTTGCACAGCACCGATTCCATGCAATTATTCGTGCCTTGTTCCAGAATTCGCACTTTAATATTGGGATATAGCTCATTAAATTTGCCAATTGCCAACGGCAAGAAATAAAACACAGCGGTAGGAATACACGCTAATGTCACCATACCACGATGATAAATATTCATATCGCGAATATTAAACAGTGTTTCATCGAATTTCTTTATTAATTCCCGCGCCTCAGGAAGCAACATTCTCCCCGCTTTTGTTAAAGTAACCTTGCGAGTTGTACGCTCAAAGAGTTGAATATGTAAATCCTCTTCCATCTTTTTTATTCTGCGCGTTAATGCAGGTTGCGTAATATTAAGTAATTTAGCAGCATTGTTAAATGAACTGGACTCTGCCAGCGTGACAAATGCTTTCATACTTGATAACTCATGCTTCATTATTACTCCGGAAAATGGAAGCGGTGCTTTTTAGTGATTTGCAGTTAAACCAGTTTAACTGCCTTTTAATCACTTAAATTAATGAAAAAATGTTATTAATCGTGAAGCTAAAGTCATTAGAGATGCTTTGCCCTTAATGTAACCATATCGCAATAAGTTATGTTTTTAAATTGAGGGCATTATTATGAAAAAAATACCCTGCGTGATGATGCGAGGTGGAACCTCGAGGGGCGCGTTCCTGTTAGCGGAACATTTACCCGAAGATCAAACGCAGCGCGATAAAATATTGATGGCAATTATGGGTTCCGGTAATGATCTGGAAATTGACGGTATCGGCGGCGGTAATCCGCTGACCAGTAAAGTCGCCATTATTAGCCGTTCCAGCGATCCGCGTGCTGATGTCGATTATTTGTTTGCGCAGGTAATCGTCCATGAGCAACGTGTCGATACCACACCTAACTGCGGCAATATGTTGTCTGGCGTTGGGGCATTCGCCATTGAAAATGGTTTGATTGCAGCGACATCACCGGTCACCCGCGTGCGTATCCGTAACGTCAATACAGGCACGTTCATCGAAGCCGATGTTCAAACGCCAAACGGTGTCGTCGAGTATGAGGGTAGCGCCAGAATTGATGGTGTACCAGGGACGGCCGCGCCGGTCGCGCTCACTTTTCTGAATGCAGCAGGAACGAAAACCGGAAAAGTCTTCCCGACAGATAAACAGATTGATTATTTTGACGATGTCCCGGTGACTTGTATCGATATGGCGATGCCAGTCGTTATTATTCCGGCTGAATATCTGGGAAAAACAGGCTATGAATTACCAGCGGAACTGGATGCCGACAAAGCATTATTAGCCCGCATTGAATCTATCCGTCTACAAGCGGGTAAAGCAATGGGCTTAGGCGATGTCAGTAATATGGTTATCCCTAAACCTGTACTTATTTCTCCAGCACAGAAAGGTGGGGCAATTAATGTGCGTTATTTTATGCCGCATTCTTGCCATCGCGCGCTGGCGATAACTGGTGCTATTGCCATTTCTAGTAGCTGTGCGCTGGAAGGCACCGTCACCCGACAAATCGTCCCTTCTGTAGGATCCGGCAATATCAATATTGAACACCCCAGTGGTGCGCTTGACGTTCATTTAAGCAATGAAGGTCAGGATGCCACGACGTTACGTGCATCTGTTATTCGGACGACTAGAAAAATATTTTCCGGTGAAGTTTATCTTCCTTGAAAAAATTCGTTGTCAGGATAAGGACAATCAATAAAGGACTTCTGTATGAGTCATACAGAAAGAACAGGATTTTAAATGAATAAGAAATCGTTATGGAAGCTAATTCTGATATTAGCGATCCCATGTATTATTGGCTTTATGCCTGCTCCGGCAGGATTAAGCGAACTGGCGTGGGTACTGTTTGGTATCTACCTGGCGGCAATTGTTGGTCTGGTTATTAAGCCATTCCCGGAACCTGTCGTACTGTTAATTGCGGTTGCCGCTTCAATGGTCGTCGTGGGTAACTTATCCGATGGTGCGTTTAAAACCACCGCCGTATTAAGCGGTTACTCTTCCGGTACAACCTGGCTGGTGTTCTCTGCGTTCACCTTAAGCGCCGCGTTTGTTACCACCGGCTTGGGTAAACGTATCGCCTATTTGCTGATTGGTAAAATTGGTAGCACAACCCTCGGGCTGGGTTACGTTACCGTATTCCTCGATCTGGTACTGGCTCCGGCAACACCGTCTAACACCGCGCGTGCGGGCGGCATTGTGTTACCGATCATCAACAGCGTGGCGGTGGCTTTGGGGTCAGAACCGGAAAAAAGCCCGCGTCGTGTTGGACATTACCTGATGATGTCCATTTACATGGTCACCAAAACCACCAGCTACATGTTCTTTACCGCAATGGCGGGGAACATTCTGGCGCTGAAAATGATCAACGACATTCTGCACCTGCAAATTAGCTGGGGTGGATGGGCGTTGGCCGCCGGTTTGCCGGGCATCATTATGCTGCTGGTCACTCCGCTGGTGATTTACACCATGTATCCGCCAGAAATTAAGAAGGTGGATAACAAAACTATCGCTAAAGCGGGTCTTGCCGAACTGGGACCGATGAAAATCCGCGAAAAAATGCTGCTCGGTGTCTTTGTGCTGGCGCTGCTGGGCTGGATTTTCAGTAAGTCTCTGGGGGTTGATGAATCCACTGTGGCAATCGTTGTTATGGCAACCATGCTGCTGTTGGGTATTGTGACCTGGGAAGATGTGGTTAAAAATAAAGGCGGCTGGAATACCTTAATCTGGTACGGCGGTATTATCGGTTTAAGCTCCTTATTATCAAAAGTTAAATTCTTCGAATGGTTAGCTGAAGTCTTTAAAAATAACCTGGCATTTGATGGTCATGGCAACGTTGCCTTCTTTGTCATTATTTTCCTTAGCATCATCGTGCGTTATTTCTTCGCTTCTGGTAGCGCCTATATCGTTGCTATGTTGCCGGTATTTGCCATGCTGGCGAACGTCTCCGGCGCACCGTTAATGTTAACTGCGCTGGCGCTGCTGTTCTCCAACTCCTACGGCGGCATGGTCACTCACTATGGCGGCGCGGCTGGTCCGGTTATCTTCGGTGTTGGCTATAACGACATTAAATCCTGGTGGTTGGTCGGTGCGGTACTGACGATATTAACCTTCCTGGTGCATATCACCCTTGGCGTATGGTGGTGGAATATGCTGATCGGCTGGAACATGCTGTAAATATACTCGTCATACTTCAAGTTGCATGTG
>NZ_AEJZ01000084.1:0-12618 GCF_000208525.1 Escherichia sp. TW14182 | reverse complement strand
CCGCATCCGGCATGAACAACGAGCACTTTGTTAATAATCCCAAAGGGCGATCATTCGATCGCCCTTTTTTACTTCGCTTTATTAACCGTGTTTATTTTTCAGTTCAAAGCGGGGTGATACCAGACCATACAGTGTCCAGCCGAGGAAGGTCACGATGGAGCCATACAGCATGGCCTCTTCCCCAGACGAGTACAGCGCATAAAAGCTGTACATCGCACCAATAAAGGCAACAAAGTTAGCCACTTTCGCTTTAGCAGCCGGAACATTCGCTGCTTTCTGGATGATTACCAGTGCTGCCATCGACAGAATATACGGGATGATATTGGTCACCACGGCCAGGTTAACCAACACGTTGAACTGGCTGTTCAGCGACGGGCTAATGGTCATCAGCGATAATCCACTCTGGATAATCACAATGGTCAACATTCCCTGAACCGGTGCATCTACTTTGGTTACACGAGAGAAAATTTTCGGGAAGTACCCTTCATCGGCAGACGATTTAAACACCTGGGCGATGGTGAACTGCCAGCCGAGCAGTGAACCGCAGCAGGACATCACCATCAACGCCATAATCACTTTACCGACTTCCGGTGTGAACATCTGCGCGAAGGCCAGACCAAACGGTGCCGTTGAATTTGCCAGCTCCATATTTGGCACAATCCCGGCAATCACGTTAGTAGAGACGATATAAATTACTGCCGCACCCAACGTACCGCCAAGAACAGCAATTGGCACGTTACGTTCCGGGTTTTCTACCACTTCAGCATTCGCACAGGCAGACTCCAGACCGAGAAAAGCCCACAATGTCATGGCGATGGAAGAACCAACCGCGCTAAAGAAGGGCGCATGATGCGGATTCCAGGAGTCAGCGTAAAGCGTCGGGCTGAACCAGAACCAGCCGATAATGCACAGGCCAATTACCGGAATAATGACACCCCACACGGTAATGCTACTGATTTGCCCGGTAATGCGTGCACCACCAAAGTTAGCCACGGTACATACCCACAGCACAGCAATAGTGGCAAGACCAATCTGAACAGGCGAAAGGGTTGTGTCAAACAACTCAGTACCGTAGCCAACGGCGGAAATAGCGATGGCGACATTGGCAATCAGTAGCGACACACCGTAGGTATAGTTCGCCATGAAGTTACCGGATTTACCGAAGGCATATTCGGCATAACCCCCCATACCACCTGGTTTACGGCTATACATACCGCATTTTGCAAAGGCCCAGGCCAGCGCCATTGATCCTACAGCCGTCACTAGCCAGGAGATAATCGAGATCGTCCCGACTTCGGCTAGTTTGGTCGGCAGCATAATGATGCCGGAACCCATCATGTTGACCATCGTCAGTATGGTTAACTGCACGACGCCCATTTTATTCGCTTTAGCCTGACTCATAATTTTTCTCCCTTCAGCAGGGCGCTTTGTGGTTCGTTTGATTTGATGACATAGCACCAGACCTGTTTGCGACCGTCATGTTCTTCGATGTAGACCCCCTGTAATTCCGGCGCAAAACCTGGCAGCAGGTTAATGCCTTCTTCCAGGGCAATGAAGTAACGCAGAACTGCACCGCCCCAGACTTCACCCGGAACAACACACAGCACGCCCGGAGGATAAGGCAGGGCACCTTCGGCTGCGATACGCCCTTCTGCATCCGGCAGACGAACCAGCTCCACCTCACCGCGTAAGTAGGCGTAGTTAGCTTCTTGTGGATTCATGCTGACGCGAGGGAAGTGTTCCTTACGGAACATCTCTTTTTGCAGTTGTTTCACGTTATGACGGGCATACAGGTCGTGCATTTCCTGGCACAACTGACGCAGGGTATAACCGGCGTAACGGGCTTCATGTTGTTTGTAAATGGAAGGCAGTACGTCTGCCAGAGGCACATCATCTTCCAGCAGTTTTTCGAAACGTGCCAGCAGGGCGACAAGCTGTTGTAGTTTGGCCATATCTTCTGCCGGAGTCAGCAGGAATAAAATGGAGTTAAGGTCGCATTTTTCTGGAACGACACTATTTTCACGCAGGAAGTTAGCGAGAATGGTTGCAGGAACACCGAATGCCTCATATTCGCCGTTACGTGCATCAATGCCTGGGGTAGTCAGTAGCAGCTTGCACGGATCGACAAAATATTGGTTTTCTGCGTAGCCTTCAAAAGAGTGCCAGTGTTCTCCTGGTACAAACTGGAAGAAGCGCAGGTCATTGGCAATTTCAGCGGTGGGGTATGACTGCCATGGCTTGCCATCCACCAGTTCAGGAACGAACGGACGAATATGATGACAGTTTTCAAGGATCAGTTTGCGTGCATCAATGCCATTCGCCACGCAGTCCATCCACATATTGCGACCGCTTACGCCTTCATGCATTTTAGCGTTGACGTCCAGTGCCGCGAACAACGGATAGAACGGGCTGGTAGAGGCATGCATCATAAAGGCATTGTTCATGCGTTTATGCGGTACATAACGCGGTTGCCCTTTGATATGGCGGTCTTTTTTATGAATTTGTGAAGTCTGGGAAAAACCTGCCTGCTGTTTATGGACTGATTGCGTAACCAGAATGCCCGGATCGTTTTCATTAAGCTCCAGCAGCAGCGGCGAACAGTCAGCCATCATCGGGATAAACTGCTCGTAGCCGACCCATGCGGAGTCAAACAGAATGTAGTCACACAGATGACCAATTTTATCCACCACCTGGCGGGCGTTATAAATAGTGCCGTCGTAGGTGCCTAACTGAATAACCGCGAGGCGGAACGGACGAGCCTCTTTTGCCCGCTGCGGTGCGACTTCTGCAATCAGTTCGCGCAGGTAATTTTCTTCGAAGCAGTGCGCATCAATGCCACCGATAAAGCCATACGGGTTGCGTGCTGTTTCCAGATAAACCGGTGTTGCACCAGCCTGTAGCAACGCCCCGTGGTGATTAGATTTATGGTTATTGCGGTCAAACAGCACCAGATCGCCCGGTGTCAGCAGTGCGTTTAATACCACTTTGTTTGAAGAGGAGGTGCCGTTTAAAACGAAGTAGGTTTTATCGGCATTAAACACTTTTGCCGCATGTTGTTGTGCGATACACGGCGCACCTTCATGAATCAACAGATCGCCCATCGCCACGTCAGCGTTGCACAAGTCGGAACGGAAAAGAGTTTCACCAAAATACTCTACAAACTGGTTACCCGCCGGATGGCGACGGAAAAACTCGCCGCCCTGATGACCGGGGCAATCAAAGGCGCTGTTACCCTGATTGACATAATCAACCAGTGCGCGGAAGAAAGGCGGGCGCAGCTGCGTTTCATAATGGCTGGCTGCGGTTTCTAACTGGCGACCATAAAACGTTTTCCGCGCTTCGCAATGTTCGAAGACACCCGAAATACGTGACAGGTATTTTGCAGGCACATGTTCTTCATTTTCCGTGGCAATAAATACAGGAATGCCATAGCCAGTAGCGTCTATTTCATCGAGTTTTCCACGTTCAACATCATCGACCGATAAAACAATGGCAGCAACGTCAATATAATTACTTTCTTCAATATTCACGCATACACGATGAGTGGAAAAGTAATTCTGGCAAGAACGACTAACGGCAATTTTTAATTCTGACATTTTTCATCTCTTTATTTCAGGTAATAGCAGGTCCTCAATTTCTCAAAAGAGAAATTGATAACGCCGGAAAAAAGCAAAAAATCACCCCTGATAAATAAATCAGTAGTTTGCTTTTTGTAGATGCAATAACCCGACCAGCCCGGTAACTGGCAATACTCTACCTATCCAGATTGCGGCGTAGCGATCTGAATTAATAAGGGTATAAAAGGGTTAGCAATGTATGAGCACCAGGGGATACAGGTATTAACCTGTTATGCTTAAAGACAGGGAGACCTGTATTTTGAGGTGCCCTTTAGTCAGAAGACTAGCGGGCATTAAAGAAATGAAAGTCAAAGCTATTGCGATGGGAAAACTTCATAATATGAGTTGTTCGCCTTATATGAGGCATTGCACGGTTATTATTTTCCATTTTCCTTTACCTTTTTCTGTATCAGTTGAAGGTGAAATTATTCTATCCATGAAAAGTCTCCGATCTGTGAAGAAGATCAAAAAAATAATCAAATCTAAATCGCCTAATCATTAAGCATCAATGACCCAGAATAGATTGTTATCTTGTTGTTTTGAGATTGTGAGTTCATTGTTTTTTTATTTGCAGGTGCCTTAGTTCGGCCGAATAATATTTCAGCAGAACTAAGGTTAAAATTTAAAGCATGAAAAATGAATAAACATTCAAAGCATAAATCGATACCCAATACCGGTTTCAGTAATAAAATGGCGAGGCCGAGCCGGGTCTTGTTCCAGTTTTTGCCGCAGATGCCCCATATAAATCCGCAAATAGTGGCTGTGTTCAACCGCATTTGGCCCCCACACCTGGTTGAGTAACTGGCGCTGGGTGAGCACTTTCCCGGCGTTATTAAGCAGCACCGCCAGCAGGCGAAACTCAATCGGGGTGAGATGCACCTCCTCTTCACCGCGATGGATCACCCGAGCCGCTAAATCGACGGTAACATCAGAAAATTTCACCACCGGATCGGGCGCGGCGGTGGCTGAATGGCGGCGTAAGGCGACGCGCAGACGAGCCTGAAGCTCGCCAATGCCAAACGGTTTACTCAGGTAATCATCAGCTCCGGCATCCAGCGCGGCGATTTTGTCGCTCTCTTCACTACGTGCGGAAAGCACAATCACCGGCACCGCGCTCCACTGGCGCAGGTCGCGGATAAACTCAATCCCATCACCGTCGGGCAGACCGAGATCGAGAATAATTAAATCCGGCTTGCGGGTTGCCGCTTCCAGTAAGCCGCGTTGCAGCGTTTCGGCCTCAAAGACGCGCATACCATCGCCCTCCAGCGCCGTGCGCAGAAACCGACGAATAGCCTGTTCATCTTCAACAATCAGAACGTTTGTCACATATCCTCATGAAATTCTTCAAGTTCAGGGGCAGTTTGCTGGGGAAGTGTAACACGAAAACAGGCACCACCTTCCGGTCGGTTGAACGCGGTAATGGTGCCGCCGTGTACATCCACAATCGCCCGACAAATTGCCAGCCCAAGCCCTACACCCGGCACCGCCGATTCTTTATTCCCACGCGCAAACTTATCGAATATCGTCTGCTCCTGGCCTGGCGGAAGACCGGAGCCATTATCCCAGACATCCAGTTGTAGCTTCTCGCCCTCAACGTGGGCATCAATACCAATTTCGGCCTGCGCACCCGCGTATTTCACCGCGTTCTCCAGCAGATTAATCAGCACCCGTTCAAAGAGTGGTCCGTCAACGTGGATTAAAGTCAGCGGTTCTGGCAGAGAAAGGTTGATGGGCGACGATAATCCCGGTTCCAGCATTTGCAGCGCGCTGCCGACCACTTCTTCCAGCGTTAACCACTCTTTCTTCAAATTAAAGCCGCCGGACTGAATTCGCGCCATATCCAGTAGATTATTCACCAGTCGGGTAGTGTTCAGCACATGCTGGCGAATCTCGCTGGCCTGGCGGGCGTGGGGCGATCCTTCGCTTGCCAGATCGAGCGTTAAGATTTCAGCCTGACCGAACAGCACCGTAAGCGGAGTGCGTAAATCATGCGAAAGTGCCGCCAGCAGGGCGTTGCGGATCTGTTCACGTTCGCTTGCCATCCGCGCCTGTTCTTCGCTGGCGGTCAGCGTCAGGCGTTCCAGGGCATTGGCAACTAACAGCGTAAACGTCTCCAGCAGGCGCTGCTGTTCCGGGATCATCAACTGGCGCAGATTCCCCGGTTCCACCACCACCAGACCGTAGGTTTTCTCGCCGCTTTTTAACGGCAAAATCTGGTACGGCACGCCGGGTAACGTGTCGGTGCCCGCGCCCGCAGGCAGGCCTTTATCAAAACTCCACTGCGCGATGGCATCGTCCCACGGCGTCATTCCTTGCGGATGTGTCAATGGCTGCAATTTTCCATTGTCATCGGGTAACAATACCTGACTGCGAGCATGAAACGTGGAGGCAATAAACTGTTCGCTGGTGGCGGCGATATCCTGCGAACTGCGGCCCACAGCCAGAGCTTTCGACATTTCATATAAGTGTCGTGTGCGTTGCTCGCGGTAGCGGGCTACCCGCGCCTGATAACGCACGCCAGCAGTAAGGTTCCCGATCACCAGTCCGACGGTTAACATCACCGTGAAGGTCAGCAGATACTGCACATCAGAGACGGCGAGCGTGCCGCGTGGGGCGATAAAAAAGAGATCGAAACTCACCACATTAATGACGGTGGCGACCACTGAAGGCCAGCGCCCATAAAATAGCGCCACCACTACCACGCCTAACAGATACAGCATCACCAGGTTGGCGGCATCAAACGCCATCAGCCACTGCATGGCAATTAAGGTGATAACGGCGCATAACGCGGCGGCAACCACGCATCCCTGAATCTGTACCCGCCACTTGTCTTTAAAAGAGCGGCTATCCGGCGCGTTGTTAATCGTGCGGGCGGGTGGTTCATCAAGCGCGACCAGCACCTGATCGAGATCGGGGGCGATGCGCGCCAGTCGGTCAGCAAACGTTTCCCGACGCCACCAGCGGCGCGAGGCCGGGCGACCGAGAATAATCTTGCCGAGATTATGTTCACGGGCATAACGCACTACGGCTTTTTCTTCCGCTGGATCAGAAAGTGTTGCCGTCTCTGCGCCCAGCTCCTGCGCCAGACGTAAGGCGCGGAGAATTGCCCGACGTTTTTTCTCCGGTAAGCGGTGCAGGGCAGGGGTTTCAACATACACCGCGTGCCAGACGCTCCCCAGCCTTGACGCCAGCCGCGCCGCCGCGCGAACCAGTTTTTCGCTGCCGGTGTTATGGCCGATGCATAAAAGGATCGCGTCACGCGTGTGCCAGACTTTCTCTTCGCCAGGATGCCCCCGCCAGGCGCGCATTTGTTCATCTACGCGATCGGCAGTACGGCGCAGAGCCAGTTCGCGCAGGGCGATCAGATTGCCTTTGCGGAAAAAATGTTCAATGGCGCGCTCCGCCTGCCCGGCAATGTAGACTTTGCCTTCTTTCAGCCGTTGACGCAGATCGTCCGGGGGCAGGTCCACCAGCACCACGTCGTCGGCAGCATCAAAAAAAGGATCAGGCACGGTTTCCCGTACCTGAATTCCGGTGACGCCGCTGACCACATCGTTCAGACTTTCCAGATGCTGAACGTTGACGGTAGTGAAAACATCAATGCCAGCTTCCAGCAGCTCTTCGATGTCCTGCCAGCGTTTGGGATGACGGGAACCTGGCGCATTACTGTGCGCCAGTTCGTCCATTAATATAAGTGCAGGACGGCGGGCGAGGGCGGCATCGAGATCAAACTCGCTGATGTGCCGCCCACGGTACGCCTGGCGTTTTAGCGGCAGAACAGCCAGCCCTTCCAGCATTGCGGCAGTATCTTTCCGACCGTGGGTTTCTACCACGCCAACCACAATATCCAGCCCTTGCGCCCGCAGTCGCTGTGCTTCTGCCAGCATCGCCCAGGTCTTCCCGACGCCTGCACAGGCACCGAAGAAAACTTTTAGCTTCCCCCGATGCGGCGCGGCAGTTTGTTCCAGCAGACGGTCGGGATCGGGACGTAAGGGTTCGTTATTCATCAAGCTTATCCAGCGCCAGATTGAGTTCGACAATATTGACGACCGGCTGGCCGATAAAATTCACCAGCGGTTGTTGGCTGTATTTTGCGACCAGTTGCGTGAGTTGTTCAACGCTGAGATTACGCGCTTTCGCGACGCGTGGGATCTGCCAGGCCGCCGCTTGCGGGGTAATGTTATTGTCCAGCCCGCTTGCCGACGCCGTCACCAGTTCAACCGGAACGCTCGTGCTGGCATCCGGGTTTGCTGCCCGTAAGGCGGCAACGCGTGCAGCTATCTGTTTATCCTGCTCCGGGTTACTGACCGCCAGATTACTCCCGCCAGAAGCCTGTGGATTATAGGGCATTTCTGCCGTTGCCGATGGGCGACCATGAAAATAGCCGTTGCCGGTAAAATTCTGCCCGATTAACGCTGAGCCGCGTACCGTATCACCTTCACGAATCAACGAACCGTTGGCCTGCCAGGGAAACCACCATTGCCCCAGCGCGGTGGTCAGTAGCGGATAAACACCGCCAGTGATCAATAACAGAAAGAGAAATGTCGATAATGCCGGACGTAATCCACTCATGGTAACCCTCACACCAGACCGCAAACGGTCAGCAGTAAATCAATCACTTTGATACCGATAAACGGCACCAGCAGCCCACCCAGACCGTAAATCCATAAGTTACGGCGCAACATGGCAGAAGCGGTAAGCGGTTTATAACTCACGCCTTTTAACGCCAGGGGAATCAAAAAGACGATAATCAAGGCGTTGAAAATGACCGCACTGAGAATGGCGGAGTCGGGCGAATGCAGGCGCATGATGTTCAGCGCATTTAACTGCGGATACGTTGCCGCGAACGCCGCTGGAATAATGGCGAAGTATTTCGCCACATCGTTGGCAATGCTGAAGGTGGTCAGCGAGCCACGGGTCATCAGCATCTGTTTGCCAATGTGCACCACCTCGATCAACTTGGTCGGGTTGGAGTCGAGATCCACCATATTGCCCGCTTCTTTCGCTGCCTGGGTGCCGGAGTTCATCGCCACCGCGACATCTGCCTGCGCCAGCGCCGGAGCATCGTTGGTGCCGTCGCCGGTCATCGCCACTAAACGGCCTTCTGCCTGATACTGACGAATCAACGCCAGCTTGGCCTCCGGTGTCGCTTCGGCGAGGAAATCATCGACGCCCGCTTCCGCAGCAATCGCGGCGGCAGTCAGACGGTTATCGCCGGTAATCATCACCGTTTTAATGCCCATTTTACGCAGTTGGGCGAAACGCTCTTTAATGCCGCCTTTGACGATATCTTTCAGTGCAATAACGCCCAACACACGGGAACCTTCCACCACCACCAGCGGCGTGGCCCCCTGACGCGCAACGTTATCAACTTTTTGATCGACATCGGCAGGGAAGTGACCACCGTTAGCCTCAACATGGCGGCGAATAGCATCGACAGAACCCTTACGGATCATACGGTTATCGATGTTGATCCCACTCATCCGGCTTTGCGCAGTAAACGGCACAAAAGTAGCGTGAAGCGACTGCACATCGCGCTCGCGCAGGTTAAAACGCTGCTTGGCGAGGATCACAATACTGCGGCCTTCCGGCGTTTCGTCGGCCAGCGAAGCCAGTTGTGCGGCATCGGCCAGCGTTTTTTCCTCTACGCCCTGCGCGGGGATAAACTCCGACGCCTGACGGTTACCTAGCGTGATGGTGCCGGTTTTATCCAGCAGCAGAACGTCAACGTCGCCTGCCGCTTCAACGGCACGTCCGCTGGTGGCGATCACATTGGCGCCCAGCATCCGGCTCATCCCGGCGACGCCGATCGCTGAAAGCAAGCCGCCAATAGTCGTTGGGATCAGACAGACCAGCAGCGCCACCAGTACCGTTACGCTGACCGCGTTACCGCCCCAGGCAGAAAATGGCCATAGCGTTGCGGTTGCCAGTAAAAAGACGATGGTCAGGGCAATCAGCAGGATGGTCAGGGCAATCTCGTTCGGCGTTTTGCGTCGCTGTGCGCCTTCCACCATCGCGATCATCCGATCCAAAAACGTCTCGCCGGGATTAACGCTGCACGCGATCACCAGCCAGTCAGAAAGAATACGCGTACCGCCAGTGACGGAGGCAAAATCGCCGCCGGATTCACGGATCACCGGTGCTGATTCCCCGGTGATGGCGCTTTCATCAACCGATGCGCCACCTTCAATAACCTCACCATCGCAGGGGATAATATCGCCAGCTTCTACCAGTACGATATCGCCTTTACGCAGTTGATCGGCAGGTACTTTGTCCGCCGCAGCGCCATATTTCGGCTCACGCAGCTTGCGGGCAAAGGCAGTTTTTTTCACCCCTTTCAGACTGTTGGCCTGCGCTTTACTGCGGCCTTCTGCCAGCGCCTCGGCGAAATTAGCGAACAGTACGGTGACCCACAGCCAGCCGCTAATTGCCGCGCTAAACAGCGCATTGCCAGGCATCGCACCGCTTGCCATCGCGATGCTAATACAGGTGGTCAGCAGACTGCCGATCCAGACGATAAACATCACCGGATTGCGCCATTGCGCCTGCGGGTTTAATTTTTTCACCGCTTCTTTCAGCGCCTGAACGACAAGTGTTGGTTCGAATAGCGCCAGTTGTTTACGACTCATATTCAGTGCTCACTCAATATCATCAGGAGAGATATTCCGCCACCGGACCAAGCGCCAGGGCAGGGATAAAGGTCAGTGCGCCAACCAGCAATACGGTGCCGATTAACAGGCCAACAAACAGCGGGCCGTGCGTTGGCAGCGTGCCGGAGCTGGCGGGTTGGCTCTTTTTACTCACCAGCGAACCGGCAATTGCCATCACCGGGATAATCACCCCGAAGCGACCGACAAACATGCAGAACGCCAGTAAACAGTTCCAGAATGGTGAGTTGGCGCTTAAGCCGGCAAAGGCGCTGCCATTGTTGTTGGCGGCGGACGACACGGCATACAGCACTTCGCTAAAACCATGCGGTCCAGGGTTGAGCATGGCGCTACGTCCGGCGTCGGTCATCATTGCCAGCGCCGCGCCCATCAGCACCAGCGTCGGGGTGACCAGAATCGCCAGCGCGGTCAGTTTCATCTCGCGCACGTCGATTTTTTTACCCAGATATTCCGGTGTGCGACCAATCATCAGCCCGGCAATAAACACCGCCAGCAGGACGAACAGCATCATGCCGTAAAGGCCAGAACCAACGCCGCCGAATACCACTTCACCAATTTGCATCAACCACATCGGCACCATGCCACCAAGAGCGGTAAACGAATCATGCATCGCAATCACCGCACCGCAGGAAGCTGCTGTAGTCACGACCGCAAACAGGCTACTGACCAGCACGCCGAAACGGCTCTCTTTACCTTCCATATTGATGTTGCTGTCTGCGCCGAGTGCCAGCAGATGCGGATTACCCTGAACTTCTGCCCACATCACCACGCCTACGCAGATGACAAAAATCACCGACATCGCCCACAGCAACATGCGCCCCTGGCGGCGCTCGCCCGCCACTTCGCCAAAGGCAAAACACAGCGCCGTTGGGATCAAGAAGATTGCCAGCATTTGCACGAAGTTGGTCAGTGCTGTTGGGTTTTCAAACGGATGCGACGAGTTGGCATTAAAGAAACCGCCGCCGTTAGTGCCGAGCATCTTGATCGCTTCCTGAGAAGCTACCGGTCCCATCGGTAACAGTTGTTGTACACCTTCAACGGTCGTCACCGGCTGATAGGGCAGAAAATTTTGCAGCGCACCTTGTTGAATAA
This sequence comes from Escherichia sp. TW14182, assembly GCF_000208525.1. Taxonomy (NCBI): domain Bacteria; kingdom Pseudomonadati; phylum Pseudomonadota; class Gammaproteobacteria; order Enterobacterales; family Enterobacteriaceae; genus Escherichia; species Escherichia sp. TW14182. The sequence goes on along the minus strand of NZ_AEJZ01000084.1, from coordinate 1,241 downwards.
AAAACAGTGCGATCAACAACGCCACAGGGGCTAACACCCATAACGTGATGCGTAGCAGATCGACCCAGGCATTGCCGAGCGTGCTCATGCTCTGGCGGGTAAATGCGCGGATGAGGGCAAAAATCACCGCAATCCCGCTGGCGGCAGAAAGAAAGTTTTGCACTGTTAAACCCGCCATCTGGCTGAAATAGCTCAACGTGGTTTCACCGCTATAAGATTGCCAGTTGGTATTCGTGACAAAGCTGACGGCGGTATTGAGCGCCAGATCCCACGACAGCCCCGGCAACTGCTGCGGATTAAGCGGCAGATAGTGCTGACCGAGCAACATAAAAAACAGCACCGCCAGCCCCAGCATGTTCAGGCAGAGAATGGCAGAGAGATATTGCTTCCAGTTCATCTCGCGACCAGAGACGCCAAGTGCGCGAAAGAGTACGCACTCAACGCCCGCAGTACCGGGAAGAGGAATATCATTAATCAGCCGCGCCAGCCCGCTGCCTAAAGGGCGCGCCAGCACCATCAGCACCAGTAAAAACGTGGCGATCAGTAAGAACCCTTGCGCAGCCATCAGAACGCCTCCGCATTGATCAGGGCATAAACCAGATAACCCAGTAATAAAAACACCAGCAATACGCCGGCTATCACGCCTGCACTCACAGTGCACCTCCAGTGGCCTAAAAGTGATACCGGAAGGGTAGAATTCTGGCTGCAAAGATTTCGCAAAAATCTGCGGGCGGGGTGTAAAAAAAGTATAAAAATGGCAAAAGCCATGATTTAACTAATGATTAGTATTAATTTAACTTTCATGTAACTTAATTACACGGTGAATGTAAATAAACCATCAATAAGCAAAAATAAGTGGTCGGATGAGTAGTAAAATTACACAAAAGGCGGTACTATTTTCATCAGATAAACAAATTCATTTTTCCGGTGCCATTCACCGGGTAGATACAAAAAGGGGGAGAAAAGTATGGAACTCTACAGAGAATATCCTGCATGGCTTATCTTTTTACGCCGTACTTATGCGGTTGCAGCGGGCGTACTGGCGCTGCCTTTCATGCTTTTCTGGAAAGACCGCGCCCGCTTTTACAGCTACCTGCATCGCGTCTGGTCGAAAACCAGCGAGAAACCGGTGTGGATGGATCAGGCCGAAAAGGCAACCGGTGATTTTTATTGATTGCTAAACACTAAGTTCAAAGAAAACCGCCAGCGGAAACGCTGGCGGGTTTTTTTTTTTTTTCGTT
>NZ_AEJZ01000085.1:0-13728 GCF_000208525.1 Escherichia sp. TW14182 | reverse complement strand
TGCATTCCTGGCATCCGACGAAGCAGCTTACATCACGGGTGAAACTTTGCATGTGAACGGCGGGATGTACATGGTCTGACCGCGATTTGCACAAAATGCTCATGTTGCGCGCAGTCTGCGTGGTTATGAGTAATAATTAGTGCAAAATGATTTGCGTTGTTGGGGGGTATGGCCTCAAAATAACGTAAAATCGTGGTAAGACCTGCCGGGATTTAGTTGCAAATTTTTCAACATTTTATACACTACGAAAACCATCGCGAAAGCGAGTTTTGATAGGAAATTTAAGAGTATGAGCACTATCGAAGAACGCGTTAAGAAAATTATCGGCGAACAGCTGGGCGTTAAGCAGGAAGAAGTTACCAACAATGCTTCTTTCGTTGAAGACCTGGGCGCGGATTCTCTTGACACCGTTGAGCTGGTAATGGCTCTGGAAGAAGAGTTTGATACTGAGATTCCGGACGAAGAAGCTGAGAAAATCACCACCGTTCAGGCTGCCATTGATTACATCAACGGCCACCAGGCGTAAGTGAACATCTCCAGGCGGTCGTTCGACCGCCTGAGTTTTATCTTTTTGTCCCACTAGAATCATTTTTTTTCCCTCCCTGGAGGACAAACGTGTCTAAGCGTCGTGTAGTTGTGACCGGACTGGGCATGTTGTCTCCTGTCGGCAATACCGTAGAGTCTACCTGGAAAGCTCTGCTTGCCGGTCAGAGTGGCATCAGCCTAATCGACCATTTCGATACTAGCGCCTATGCAACGAAATTTGCTGGCTTAGTAAAGGATTTTAACTGTGAGGACATTATCTCGCGCAAAGAACAGCGCAAGATGGATGCCTTCATTCAATATGGAATTGTCGCTGGCGTTCAGGCCATGCAGGATTCTGGCCTTGAAATAACGGAAGAGAACGCAACCCGCATTGGTGCCGCAATTGGCTCCGGGATAGGCGGCCTCGGACTGATCGAAGAAAACCACACATCTCTGATGAACGGTGGTCCACGTAAGATCAGCCCATTCTTCGTTCCGTCAACGATTGTGAACATGGTGGCAGGTCATCTGACTATCATGTATGGCCTGCGTGGCCCAAGCATCTCTATCGCGACTGCCTGTACTTCCGGCGTGCACAACATTGGTCATGCTGCGCGTATTATCGCGTATGGCGATGCTGACGTGATGGTTGCAGGTGGCGCAGAGAAAGCCAGTACGCCGCTGGGCGTTGGCGGTTTCGGCGCGGCACGTGCATTATCTACCCGCAATGATAACCCGCAAGCGGCTAGCCGCCCGTGGGATAAAGAGCGTGATGGTTTCGTACTGGGCGATGGTGCCGGTATGCTGGTGCTCGAAGAGTACGAACACGCGAAAAAACGCGGTGCGAAAATTTACGCTGAACTCGTCGGCTTTGGTATGAGCAGCGATGCCTATCATATGACGTCGCCGCCGGAAAATGGCGCAGGCGCAGCTCTGGCAATGGCAAATGCTCTGCGTGATGCAGGTATTGAAGCGAGCCAGATTGGCTACGTTAACGCGCACGGTACTTCAACGCCTGCTGGCGATAAAGCCGAAGCACAGGCAGTGAAAACCATCTTCGGTGAAGCTGCAAGCCGTGTGCTGGTAAGCTCCACGAAATCCATGACCGGTCACCTGTTAGGTGCGGCGGGGGCGGTAGAGTCTATCTACTCCATCCTGGCGCTGCGCGATCAGGCTGTTCCACCGACCATCAACCTGGATAACCCGGATGAAGGTTGCGATCTGGATTTCGTACCGCACGAAGCGCGTCAGGTCAGCGGAATGGAGTATACCCTGTGTAACTCCTTCGGCTTTGGAGGTACTAACGGTTCGTTGATCTTTAAACGCGTTTAATCCTTAAGTAGATAGTTAAAAAGCGAAACACAATGTGTTTCGCTTTTTTTACGTCAACTTATTGATAAGTAAACGTAAACTGCACAACAGTATGGAATTCACCAGCCGTGACCGTACCGGTAGGTGTATACATCCGTGCAGCAAGTGGGAAGGTCGCTTTTCTACTGGCCTTGTCGACGTTTACCGTCATTTTACCATCCGGGCTTATTTCCGTTATGTGGTCATCCGTCATAATCTGCAGCGCCATCCCGGTGGCATCCCCAAGTGTATTCGCGAACTTCGTCTGGTCAACAAGATCGCTTTCCCCGGTAAACAACGCTGTAACACTGCTTGTTGATGCAGGGCAAGAAGATAAATTCAGACTAAAGTTCTGCCACTCACTGGTATGGCCGACCGTGTCGTAATTAACGGCTCGCGCCTGCTCAAAGCTGACAGTTTGATCCTTCGTTTGTGTGTCTATGACGCATGCTGATGCTACCACCGTGCCATTAATGTTAATATCAGCCGCTTGGGCAGAGTGAAATGCACATAAAGGCCAGAGCGTTACCAGTAAGGTAAAAATTGTGGCACTTCGTTGAGTAATCATGGCGCTAGCACCTGTTACTGATAAGTAAATGTTGCCTGAACCAGGCCGGTGATTGAACCAGGCATCACATTTCCTTTCGATACAGCCCGCGTACGAAGCTGAAGGTCATAGGCGTGAGAACCAGGAATAGGGGTATTATTGATTGATGAACCATTACCCAACGTTGTAGAACCATCCTGCGTAGTGAGCTCAAGAGAGAGATTAGTTGCTGAACCAGTATTGGCGTAGTTTGTGGCAATATCACCGTCCGGCGTACCAGAGAAAGCGACGCTAAAGCTGGAGGTTGAGAGTGGGCAATTGGTTAATTGCAAAGAGAAGTCTTTCCAGGTGGATGCGCTTCCCGCAGCCGAAAGAGAATCCGCCTGAATATTATCGCCAATATTTACATTCACGGCACTATTCCCACCATTAACGACGCACGGAGATGCCAGTACTAATCCATTAATATTGATATCTACCGCATTAACGGAGGAAGCCCCCAGAAGACTGCTGGCGATAACAAATATTATAAACTTACGCTTCCATATTATATTCATCATTTTTCCTTAATTATATTGTACAGTAAATTGCAATGCGGATTTTACCTGGCCGGTGGTTATGTTATTAACATCGTCAATGTAATAAGCTACTTTATATTCGGGTATTGTATAATCACCTGAGCCGATATAATTCAATGCAAAGTTATTGTTAAACTGATCGAATCCGCTTCCATCGGGGTTTTGAAATTGCACATATACGCCTTGCGCATAACCGGTTCCGGTCTCACCGTTCATCACGCCATCCACCGAGCCGTGAGTTCCGTATAAGGCGCTAAATTTGTAAGAGATACCCGTAATTGCGCCCGGACAATTTGTTAATGTTATCGTAGGTATTGGCGTAGCCAGTTGTGCCCCACTGACTGCATTACCGCCATAAAGTGTTGTAAGATTCACTTCTTTTGGGGCATTTATCGTGCATGGCGTCATGGTAGGCTGCGAAGAAACTCCCGAGCGTGCAAGAAATGATTTATCCGAATAAGTGCTTCCCGGCGGGTTGTGATAATTTAATGTGACGTCACGAACAGCGACAAGAGGTCCTGGCGGTATCTGCTCTGTAAGACGAACTAATTCATACTTGATGTGTATGTAACCACTCTTGCTTAAACCTTCCGGGAAAGTCAGCGTGTGAGGTGCTGCTTTCGCCAAATTTGGTGTGGTATCTGTTGGGGTTGAAAAATTGAGTTGATATGCAATGCCAATACCTGGATTGCTAGTTTGATATATGGTTGCTCCGTCGCCCGTTGTTCCGACCACCGTCCCATTTACTGTAAGATCGGCATATGCACTGCCAGAACCTCCGGACGCGATATTGATCCAATAAAATTTATTCCAGTCATCAAACCAGGTTGTTCCACCTACACTCGTTGGTATGCTCCACGTTGAAAAATCATGAGGGTAAGTGACTACCTGTGCAGTATCAGTCTGAAATTGCGATGCTGTTGTTGTTAACGGCAGTGATGCAATGCCTGAGATAAGAAAGATGATTACCCTTTGTTTATTCATAGCATTGTTTCCTCTTTTCTGGCTCAATTTATTCGCACCTTCCATGGCTCTCTAATACACTATTTGTCGATTGCTGTTGAGTGACGTTGAATTCAACCCGGCAATTTTGGTGCGCATCGTTTCCCCATTTAACAGCGAGTACACCACTGTCTGGCATACCTGTCATATAGACTTGTCCGTTATCGCCGACGATAAAGCTGTTTGCATTTTCACTGTTAAGCAGGGTGACAATGGCTCCGAAAGGTATTGCTTCTCCCGATGGTTTATCCAGCATCATTAATACACGATTACCTACGCGAATATTAAAGTTTGCTCGCGCGATAGCGCCACGTGTCGGCGTTACTGTACGTGAGGAGAGCTCAACATCTGCATTTTCAGGTAATGCTTCAGTGTTAAGTGAAATAGTGTTTTCACGATAGGGGCTGATATAAGGAACGATCGTGTAGCCACGAAAGTCGGTGTTTACACCTGTCTGGTTACTGATATTTACACCGCTGGCACCTGGCGCTTCAACCAGTGCAGTGGTTTCTCCCAGGGACTGGCTTAGTGTGATGCCATTGGCATGAACAACAATACCCCCATCAATACCATAGTTCACCCGGTGCTGGTTCTGGTCATAACTGTACGCAGCATTGACGCGACCATAGGTTCCCTGATAGTCCAGGCTGGCATAACCGCCATTACCTACACCGTGATCCGTTTCACTTTCCTGAATATTCCAGTTGAGGTTCTGATCGTCAAGCGCAGAACCATTCATGCCTACAGAATGACTGGTATCGCCGTGTTTACTGGTATTCAGACTGTAGCTCGCCCAACTGTTATTCAACCAGCGATTTAATGGAATATTGATATTAAATGAGAAAATCTGATCGCTATTGTAGTACTTATTACGCGTTGTATTATTGTCGCGGTAATTACTATTGTCGTTGGTATTACGGTTATAACTGTAATTCAGGCTGTAAGTCATGCCGCTCCAGCTATTACTGTAGCCAACGCCAACAGAACGCATTTGTCGATCGCTGTTCCAGTAATCTTCGCTAATGGCATTAAGCGATACTGAACCAGCATTCTGTCCAAGATTTTGGTTAAGCAGGAACTCCGCTCGATTACGCCGCCGTTCTGGCATGTTTTGATTATTTTCACGCCAGGTGTCGAGCGTTTCTTGTAGTGAATAATAACCCGATGTGGAATAGCGGTAGCCCGCGATAGAAACGTTAGTCCCGGTGGCGAGAATGTTTTTACTATAGCGTACCCGTACTGACTGACCGCTGGTTTTCTCTTGTTCCTGCTGTTGGGACCAGGCCTGGGCGGTATCGATAGATAAGGCGCCCATTTCACCCAAGTTTTTACCCATACCGAAAATTAATGATTGATAATGTTGCGAGAATTGCCCACCGCCATATAAGGTAAATCCAACGGGCAGGCCATATATGGCAGTTGCTTGCGTGAAATACTCTTTATCAACACGACTGTCATAAGAGCGGTATTTTCCGCTGGTCACGCTATATTTCAGGCGGCCTTCACGTTGCAACACGGGGAGCGATGCAAAGGGAACAACCTGGTGCTGTTCACTGCCATCCGCTTCTTTGACCGTTACGTCCAGATCGCCGCTACTTCCGGTCGGATACATATCCGTGATTTCAAATGCGCCTGGCGAAACATAAGTTTGATAAATGGTATAACCATTTTGTTTAACAATAACCTGCGCATTGGTTCTGGCGATTCCGCGTACAACAGGTGCATAACCACGCATACTGTCAGGTAACATATCGTCATCAGAAGCTAGCTGCACACCGCGAAACGGAACGCTATCAAACATATCTGACGGAGAAGAGCTTTCTCCAAGCGTGAGCTGGCTCTTGAGCGAAATGATATTTCGCTGGGCATAGGTATACAGAGAATCCCAGTTGTTCTGGGTATCACTACCAAAAGTGTTACGACTCCAGGTACTGTAATTACGTAAGCGCCATGGCCCGATATTTAATCCAGGAAGGAGATTAAGATAATAGCTGTCAGAATCAGATGAATTGCTATCACGCGATTTTGTATTAGCACCGGTGAAATTGTAGTTCAGCAGTAACGCATTTATTCCTTCATCCAGATTTTCAGGCGCCACGTATCCACGCGGTTTCGCTTCGACTGCCGCTTGAGGTATTTCCACCATTAGCTGCTGACGGTTAAAAATGAGTTTTGCCGAGGCCATCGGAATTGCCGCGAGATTGGCGCAGCCTTCATTATTGATCAGTTGCGGGAATAACTCGGTACGAACACCAAATTGCTTTAATTTTTCCACCGATATGCATGGTTGCAATATGTTCTGACCCTGAAGGTCTTTCTGCATACTGAAAGTAATATCGTGTGTACCCAGCGACATTTTGTTTAGGTAAACGTCAACACGATAGGTTCCAGGAATCTGACCGACACCCTCTTCAAAAACGCTAAGATCTGAAATACCTGAGCCAGGGCCGTCGATTCCCAGTAATGCGGGGTTAAAATATTCGCGTGCATATGCCGATGAGGCGAGAGACAGGGCGCATTGCAGAGCAACGAAACAGGCAATTTTGTTCCGTATCATTTTCTTTTTATTGATTCTTGAACTCATTACACATCCTTATGCAGTTAAATGACGTCTTACAAAGAAGCGTTGTGTACGTCGCCTGCTGCACCGTAATCACTGATGATTGTCCAGCTTACATTTCCTGTTGTGTTGGCTGGAATTTGAAATGTCGCACTACTCATAGGAGCAACATATGTGGCATCAGGTAATGCTTTTCCGCCAATCTTGACCTGACTGAAGTTCATATAGTAAGCAGTTGGGTTGGTGACAGTGATTTGCTGTCCGCTACGTCGCCAGGTCAAATTTTTCACGACTTGTTCTGGTAATGTGGACGAAATCTCATGTGGTCGATAAATCAATTTAATTCGCGTTTTAATGGCAATTTGCAAGGTGTTGACATTTTCCTGCTTTTCAGTTGCAGGTATCGTTTTAATATTCATCCAGTACATCGTTTCGCGATCTGTCGGCAGATTGCCGCCAGCGCGAATAATGCGCAACGCATTTTCTTCAGTGGCGCCCAGGCGGAACAGAGGGGGGGTAATAATAAAAGGGGCTTTGGCGTTGGTTTGCGGATCTCCATCGACCCATGATTGAATAAGGTAGGAGGATTTATCCGGATTTTTCAGGTGCAGAGACGTTTCTTTTTTATCGCCGTTATAAATAACTCGTGTTCCTCCAACAATGACACCCGCCTGTGCAACAGAGTTGGATAATAACAATGCAGTAGCAAGAAAATAAGTCGATAATTTCATCTCAAAAACCTTTAAAAGGTAAAACCGAGTAACTCAGGTTTTACCTGACGTAATTATATTAAAATCAGGCGTATCTTAGTTATACGCTAACGTAAAGTTCACAGTACCATTTGCACTACCAACCGCTATGGTATCTTCTGTAGCGATATAACGTGCAAAGAAGTCCAGGTTAGTGTCGCCAGTGCTATTGAGAGCCGTGCTATCGGATTCAGTACCGAGAGGCAGCACGCTACCGGAAGAATTCATGAGCTGAATTGCAACACCTTTTGCTACACCGGTTGTACCGTAATCAGTAACTTGTAAAGCATCCTGATTGATCTGATCCGGAGTACCATCGTATTTAACAGCAACATTTTTGAGCTCATTCGGGCAATTTTTTAATACCAGTGTAAATTTGGTATTTGCAGCAGTAGTCCCAGCCGTAGCGTTAAAAGCTGTTTTAGCAATTGTGCCTAATTTCACTGTCATTGGAGATGACAGCGTACTGTTAACTTCACAGCCTGATTCAATGATATCTCCAATAAAATTTATTTTACCATCATCTGCAGAGGCGACAGAGCTAAGACCAGCGGTTGTTACTAAAACCAGAGCGGCTAGTTTGAATTTCATTTACATTATCCTTGAGATTGCAGCAAATATGCTTACTTTGACAGTACTAAGGCACTGCCATCACTCCAGTGAATTTTAAATTCCTCAGGAAAAAATATAATATTAAAGCACGAAACGTTAAACACCTTATTTTTACTTAAATATGTTTTTAGGCATACTTAATTGATTCGTATTGCGTATGATTGGTGGTGAAGTTTGTGAGGATTGCTGGGGGGGTTGTACAATCATATTGATGATTTAAATGTGTGCTGTCGTATAAATATCTTTGGGCAATCAAAAAGAGGCCAGTGAACAGATAAATTTGAACATAGAAGCTAAAATAATTTATTGTATTTCTTTGTTTATTGGGGAAGTGAATGTTTTTAATTAATGGAAAATGTAACAATGAGTTACCGGCTTGTGACAGGAGCATACAGTTCGGTGATGGATGTTTTACAACGGCTGTGATAAACCGTGGGCAGGTAGTACTCTTGACCGCGCATTTAACACGTTTACGTGAAGCCTGCTCCCGTTTAAGCATTCCTTATTCCGACTGGTCTATACTGGAAGATGAGATGCAAAGTCTGGCACGACAAGCTGAGCGTGGCGTTTTAAAAGTTATTATCACTCGCGGCAGTGGTGGTCGAGGATATAGCATCGCCCACTGCGAATCGCCTGGGCGCATTTTATCTGTCTCCCCCTTTCCTGAACATTACACCCGCTGGCGGCGGGAAGGTATTACTCTGGCGCTAAGTCCAGTACGCCTTGGACGTAATCCTTATCTCGCAGGAATTAAACATCTTAATCGGCTTGAGCAAGTACTGATCCGCTCTCATCTTGAGCAGACAAACGCCGATGAGGCGCTGGTTCTTGACAGCGATGGGTGGGTTACGGAATGCTGTGCGGCTAATTTGTTCTGGCGCAAGGGCAACGTAGTTTATACGCCGCGTCTGGATCAGGCTGGTGTCAACGGCATTATGCGACAATTCTGCATCGGTTTACTGGCACAATCCTCTTATCAGCTTGTCGAAGTACAAGCCTCGCTGGAGGAGGTGATGCAGGCAGATGAGATGGTAGTCTGTAATGCGTTGATGCCAGTGATTCCCGTGCGTGCCTGTGGCGAAGCCTCCTTTTCGTCAACAACGCTATATGAATATTTAGCCCCACTTTGTGAGCACCCGAATTAGTCATGAAAAAAGTGTTATTGATTGTCTTGTTATTGCTGGTGGTACTGGGTATCGCCGCTGGTGTGGGCGTCTGGAAGGTTCGCCATCTCGCCGACAGCAAATTACTTATTAAAGAAGAGACGATATTTACCCTCAAACCGGGAACCGGACGTCTGGCGCTCGGTGAACAGCTTTATGCCGATAAGATCATCAATCGCCCACGGGTATTTCAATGGCTGCTGCGTATCGAACCGGATCTTTCTCACTTCAAAGCCGGAACTTACCGCTTTACACCGCAGATGACTGTGCGTGAGATGCTGAAATTGCTGGAAAGCGGTAAAGAAGCACAGTTTCCACTACGCCTGGTGGAAGGGATGCGTCTGAGCGATTACCTCAAACAATTGCGTGAGGCACCGTATGTCAAGCACACGCTGAGCGACGATAAATATACCACCGTGGCACAGGCGCTGGAGCTGGAAAAACCGGAGTGGATTGAAGGCTGGTTCTGGCCAGACACCTGGATGTATACCGCCAATACCACCGATGTTGCGTTACTCAAGCGAGCACACAAGAAAATGGTGAAAGCGGTTGATAGCGCCTGGGAAGGGCGTGCGGACGGTCTACCTTATAAAGATAAAAACCAGCTGGTGACGATGGCATCAATTATCGAAAAAGAAACCGCCGTTGCCAGTGAGCGAGATCAGGTTGCCTCGGTCTTTATCAACCGTTTACGCATTGGTATGCGCCTGCAGACCGACCCGACGGTGATTTACGGGATGGGAGAGCGTTATAATGGCAAACTTTCTCGTGCAGATCTGGAAACGCCAACAGCGTATAACACCTACACCATTACCGGTTTGCCGCCAGGCGCGATTGCTACGCCGGGGGCTGATTCGCTGAAGGCTGCTGCGCATCCGGCAAAAACGCCGTATCTCTATTTTGTGGCCGATGGTAAAGGTGGTCACACGTTTAATACCAATCTTGCCAGTCATAACAAGTCTGTGCAGGATTATCTGAAAGTGCTTAAGGAAAAAAATGCGCAGTAAGTATATCGTCATTGAAGGGCTGGAAGGCGCAGGCAAAACCACCGCACGCAACGTGGTGGTTGAGACGCTTGAGCAACTGGGTATCCGCGACATGGTTTTCACTCGGGAACCTGGCGGTACGCAACTTGCCGAAAAGTTAAGAAGCCTGGTGCTGGATATCAAATCGGTAGGCGATGAAGTTATTACCGATAAAGCCGAAGTGCTGATGTTTTATGCCGCGCGTGTACAGCTGGTAGAAACCGTCATCAAACCGGCACTGGCAAACGGCACCTGGGTGATTGGCGATCGCCACGATCTCTCCACTCAGGCGTATCAGGGCGGTGGTCGTGGTATTGACCAGCATATGCTGGCAACGTTGCGTGATGCCGTTCTTGGGGATTTTCGCCCTGATTTAACGCTCTATCTCGATGTTACCCCAGAAGTCGGCCTTAAGCGCGCGCGCGCGCGCGGCGAGCTGGATCGCATTGAGCAAGAGTCTTTTGATTTCTTTAATCGCACCCGCGCCCGCTATCTGGAACTGGCTGCACAAGATAAAAGCATTCACACTATTGATGCAACACAATCGCTGGAAGCCGTCATGGACGCGATTCGCACCACCGTGACTCACTGGGTTAAGGAGCAGGGCGAATGAGATGGTATCCATGGTTACGACCTGATTTCGAAAAACTGGTAGCCAGCTATCAGGCCGGAAGGGGTCACCATGCGCTACTGATTCAGGCATTACCTGGCATGGGCGATGATGCCTTAATCTACGCTCTTAGCCGTTATTTACTTTGCCAACAACCGCAGGGGCACAAAAGTTGTGGTCATTGTCGCGGATGCCAGTTGATGCAGGCGGGGACGCATCCCGATTATTACACTCTTGCTCCCGAAAAAGGGAAGAATGCTCTGGGCATTGATGCCGTGCGTGAAGTCACTGAAAAGCTGAATGAACACGCACGATTAGGCGGTGCGAAAGTTGTCTGGGTCACTGATGCCGCCTTGCTGACCGATGCTGCTGCCAATGCCTTGCTGAAAACGCTGGAAGAGCCGCCAGCGGAAACCTGGTTTTTCCTCGCTACACGAGAACTTGAACGCTTACTGGCAACACTGCGCAGCCGTTGTCGCTTACATTACCTTGCACCGCCGCCAGAACAGTACGCAGTGAGCTGGCTTGCGCGTGAAGTGACAATGTCACAAGAGGCCATAATAACCGCATTGCGTCTGAGCGCCGGTTCGCCTGGCGCGGCGTTGGGGCTGTTTCAGGGAGATACCTGGCAGGCACGTGAGATACTTTGTCAGGCATTGGCACACAGCGTGCAATCGGGTGACTGGTATTCGATGTTGTCGGCACTGAACCACGAACAAGCTCCGGCGCGTCTGCACTGGCTGGCAACTTTGTTGATGGATGCGCTCAAACGCCATTATGGCGCTTCACAAGTCACCAATGTTGATGTTCCTGGTGTTGTCACCGCACTGGCAAACCAGCTTTCTCCCTCTCGCCTGCAGGCTATACTGGGGGATGTTTGCCAAAGTCGTGAGCAGTTAATTTCTGTCACAGGCGTAAACCGCGAGCTTGTCATCACCGATCTTTTACTGCGTATTGAGCATTACCTGCAACCGGGTGTTGTGTTACCGGTTCCTCATCTTTAAGAGAGACATTATGTTTTTAGTCGACTCACACTGCCATCTCGATGGTCTGAATTATGAATCTTTGCACAAGGACGTGGATGACGTTCTGGCGAAAGCCGCTGCGCGCGATGTGAAATTTTGTCTGGCGGTCGCCACGACATTGCCCGGTTACCTGCATATGCGGGATCTGGTCGGCGAACGTGACAACGTCGTTTTTTCTTGCGGCGTGCATCCGCTCAATCAGAATGATCCCTACGATGTGGAAGATTTACGCCGTCTGGCAACAGAAGAGGGCGTTGTTGCGCTGGGTGAAACCGGGCTGGATTATTATTACACGCCGGAAACAAAAGTCCGTCAGCAAGAATCCTTTATTCACCATATCCAGATTGGTCGCGAACTGAACAAGCCGGTTATCGTCCATACGCGTGACGCCCGCGCCGATACGCTGGCTATTCTGCGCGAAGAAAAAGTGACGGATTGTGGTGGCGTACTACACTGTTTTACAGAGGACAAAGAAACGGCGGGCAAGTTACTGGATCTCGGATTTTACATCTCCTTTTCCGGCATTGTGACCTTCCGTAATGCGGAACAACTGCGCGATGCCGCGCGTTATGTCCCGCTGGATCGACTCCTGGTGGAAACTGATTCGCCTTACCTGGCGCCAGTGCCACATCGAGGAAAAGAGAATCAACCTGCAATGGTTCGTGACGTTGCAGAATACATGGCTGTGTTGAAAGGTGTTGCCGTTGAAGAACTGGCGCAGGTAACCACCGATAACTTCGCCCGTCTGTTTCACATCGACGCTTCCCGCCTTCAGTCCATCAGTTGAATGAATTTTTTTTAAGCTCGTAATTAATGGTTAAAACGAGTAAAGTTCACCGCCGCAAATTGGGCGGTGGCTAACCATGTTTGTAATATCTTGACATATGTTTTGTCAAAATGTGCAACTTCGCTAAAGACCTGAAGTTGAAACGTGATAGCCGTCAAACAAATCGACACTGAATTATTTTACTCTGTGTAATAAATAAAGGGCGCTTAGATGCCCTGTACACGGCAAGGTTCTCCCCCCTTGCCACGCGTGAGAACGTAAAAAGCACCCATACTCAGGAGCACTCTCAATTATGTTTAAGAATGCATTTGCTAACCTGCAAAAGGTCGGTAAATCGCTGATGCTGCCGGTATCCGTACTGCCTATCGCAGGTATTCTGCTGGGCGTCGGTTCCGCGAATTTCAGCTGGCTGCCAGCCGTTGTATCGCATGTTATGGCAGAAGCAGGCGGTTCCGTCTTTGCAAACATGCCACTTATTTTTGCGATCGGTGTCGCCCTTGGCTTTACCAATAACGATGGCGTATCCGCTCTTGCCGCAGTTGTTGCCTATGGCATCATGGTAAAAACCATGGCTGTGGTCGCGCCGCTGGTACTGCATTTACCTGCTGAAGAAATTGCCGCTAAACATCTGGCGGATACTGGCGTACTTGGGGGGATCATCTCCGGTGCGATTGCAGCGTACATGTTTAACCGTTTCTACCGTATTAAGCTGCCTGAGTATCTTGGCTTCTTTGCCGGTAAACGCTTTGTACCGATCATTTCTGGTTTGGCTGCCATCTTTACTGGCGTTGTGCTGTCCTTCATTTGGCCGCCGATTGGTTCCGCAATCCAGACCTTCTCCCAGTGGGCTGCTTACCAGAACCCGGTAGTTGCGTTTGGTATTTACGGCTTCATCGAACGTTGTCTGGTGCCGTTTGGTCTGCACCATATCTGGAACGTACCTTTCCAGATGCAGATTGGTGAATACACCAACGCAGCAGGTCAGGTTTTCCACGGCGATATTCCGCGTTATATGGCGGGTGACCCGACTGCGGGTAAACTGTCTGGCGGCTTCCTGTTCAAAATGTACGGTCTGCCGGCAGCTGCGATTGCTATCTGGCACTCTGCTAAACCAGAAAACCGCGCTAAAGTTGGCGGTATCATGATCTCCGCTGCGTTGACCTCGTTCCTGACCGGTATCACCGAGCCGATCGAG
>NZ_AEJZ01000086.1:0-26397 GCF_000208525.1 Escherichia sp. TW14182 | reverse complement strand
AGTCCAGTCAGAGGAGCCAAATTTTGAAAAGCCTGCTTTCGAGCAGGCTTTTTGCTTTTCGATGTTAGCCATAACCGGGCCCGTATCTAACTTCCCTTAAATCTGATAACTACATCAGGGCTGAATTTTTGCGATAATTCTTTTTATCGTATTTCTGAACTCATCCAGATTGATGTGATCAATATTTTCCCCTACCACAATCGTCTCTGAAATATCTGCCATAGCAGGCCAGCGTGTTTTATAATCGGCATATACTGCGATGACAGGAACATTATAAGAACTTGTCATATGTAAAACAGAAGTATCAGGTGTTATTGCGAGAAAAGCATCTTTTATGACGGCGGCAGAACGTGGTATTGAAGGTGACAATGATAAATGATAGACATTGTCAAAACACTGCGTTAGTTCTATTGCTTTTTCAGTACCATTCGGGCCATGAACAATGACAATTGGCATATTTATTTCATTTTTAATTATAGCTATTAGTTTTTGAGCTATTGAGCCTGAAAAAGTTCGCTCCTGAACACTACCATCAAGATTAAGAGCAATATATGCGCCCAATGAGGTAAGTTCATAACGTACCTCGTTTATTACCTCTTTGTTGATCGGCAGTTCAAATAAGGGGCGGACAGGCGGGAAACCAGCCTCTCGCATCATGAATGCCCATGTCATTGGTACTGGCGCCCGAAGAGACTGGTCCATTTTCGACGCCGATTTACATAAGGAGGAATAACATTTCATTGTTAAACCCACCACTTGTAAATTGGTTTTGGCTTTTAAATAACTTATGAACAGCATTGTCTTCAGGTTTTTCTTGCGCATAGCTTCAATGCAGAGATCCGGTGTACCGTATTGATCTCTTATACTTTGCGCCAGACTTTTTATTTCTCTAAAGCTGGCATGATCCTGCATTGTCATACTGACTAATGTTAATTTAGTCTCTTTAAGACAAAGCGAATCAAAAACAGATTTATTAATTGTGGATGCGACAATTAATAAATGTTTTATTTTATGTGATTCCAGCGATCTAATTATGGGGTAAATGGCCATTGCATCACCAATTTGGTCGGGGATGTGAATGACCACAAATTCAGTATTTGCAATATTGATATTTGCACATGAATAATCATAATAGCTGAATGCAATGCGTCTAAAAATTGACACTAACGACATTTCCAACCTCGCTTCCCTACTGGTTAAAACGTGATGGAGTTTATCAGAGATAGTCGTTTTCTAAAATCGCTAAATAGCGAGATAATACATAATTTATTTCTATTATTAATTTTTAATTATTCAATTACATTATGTTTGTATCGCAAAAATACTTGTATTGCATAGCTTCAATGTACATTTCAATCTGAAGTCGATGCAAAGTGAAGGTAAGAGAAGAGATAAAACGTCAGCAATCAGAGTGATCATCTAAGTGGGGGAAATACCCCCACTTTTTTATTATACCGTAAGTGATGTCCGATTAACCCTGGTATGCAGCCAGCATTTCCTGTGCTGCGAGTTTACCCAGCGCATTCGCTGCAAAAGGACTGTCGCCGGTGAGAAGTTTACGATCCTTATGTACCCGGCCGGTAATATCATCATTGATGATATTCATTCCCATTTTCTTCAGTTCTTCACCAAAGTACCAGGTCAGATGGCCAGGCATATAGCCAATATCTGGCGTTTGTTTGTCTGCGGCGTCAGGGAACGCACAAATGGAATAACCGTTCAGCGGGTTATCACCATGACGAAGTGCCAGAAACGCAGCCGGACCATGGCAGAGAGAGATAACAAAACGGTCATTTTCAACTGCCCATTGTAGAGCGGTTGCAACTTCTTTGCTTTCCGGTAAGCCAATGAGAGCGCCATGACCACCGGGAACAAAAATTGCTGCGTACTCGCTGTCTGCGTTTAAGTTGGCGACAATATCCGCTAATTTCTTCGGATTGCGGAACAAAGATTTGTGTTGCTCAAAGAATGGCATCACTTTTTCATCTTTGTGCGGCATAGCCCAGTATTCAAACTTCGTCATCAGGCCGGAGATGGTCGCAACTTCGAACTCGAAACCTGCTGCATACAGGTGATACAGCGGCAGCAACGTTTCAATCGGATGGTTGCCCGTTGAGAACAGTTTACCGTTATCGGTCGGCAGATAACGTTCGTCAGCGGCGATCACCAGAATTTTGTGCTTGCCGCTATACGGTTTTGGATAGTCCACTCCATCAAGATCAGATACCGGGCTGGTATACTGACTAAGCGAAAATTCTGAAGGGAAGAACGCATTATCTTCAGCAATATCGATCTGCGGATTCTTACTTGTTTGAACAGTCATAGTGTATTCCTTATTGTAACTTAGGTAGGTTAGTCACTATATTCGCGACTGAGCTGGGTGCTATATTTAACCAGGAGAGTAAAATGAGTCAATATACCGAAAGCGGTAGGAGAGTATGTTAAATATGGTTGGGTAAATACACAGCTATTATCGAATAGTGATCTCACTGATTCCACCTTATTTGCAATAAAAACTCAAAGCGTAGCAATATATTGTAGTCCATTTTTCAGAAAAGATGAGATTGCATATCCTCGTTACAGAGGGGGAGTGCAAAATTCGTAAATGAGATTTTTAGCAAAAAAATAATGATTAAACTGCCCTGTAAGGCCGTGAATCGCGAAAAAATGATGATCCAGATTAAGGTTTAACTGATGGCAGATATGATTAATTACATGGCATCAGATGTGCTAATTACAGGAGCTGCCTGGAGTTGCTCTGCCAGGAGTGACCAAGGCGCAGCTGATTTAATGTGCCCAATGATGCTGTATTTATGGCGTAAGTATAAAATTTAACAGATAAATTAATTATAACGTAAATTCTTTTTATATTCAGATGTTTTCAGGGATTTTCTATGTACCGAAATATTGTTATTCCGGTGAATGTCTTTTCCCGGGATGATAGAGAGCAAGCGTTTTGTCATGCGCAATTTTTCGCCAACGTTTCATCAGGGCATGTTCATTTGCTTGGCTTTATACCGGAGTATGTAAGGATACTGGAGCGGGGATATGTTTCTGACATGCATCGTTTGGAATATGTGCTACGTGATCAGGCTTTGCGCCGTTTAGCTACACTGGCAGAACAGTTGGTTTTGCCTGAAGGGTTTATCCATACCTATGTTTATCTTGGGACTCTTCCGGAAGGGGTGAAGGAACTGGCTGAACAGCAACTGGAAGATGTTATTGTGCTGGGAGCTACTCAGGAATTGGGTTTTGTCGATATGCTACGGCAGTTTAGCGTGCCGCTGTTGCTGATTTAATGACGATAAAAAAGCCTGAGTTCGATGAGGGACGAACTCAGGCGGGTATTAGGTTTTACAGTAACACGCCGAGGCGCGTTGGCTGATTAGAACTGGTAGACGATACCAAATGCGAGTTGGTCGTCGGTGTTCAGTCCATGAGCGAGAACATAATCACTCTTATCAAGCAGGTTGATCTGATAAGCGGTATATACGTTCATGTTCTTATTGAAGTAATACCAGGTACCGATTTCAATATAGTTCAGACGATCAGAATCTTTGTAACCTGCTACGTCCAGTGCTTTAGAATAGGAGTAACCGATGGATGGACGCAGACCGAAGTCGAACTGATATTGCAGAACAGCTTCGAAGTTTTGTGTTTTGTTCACAACATCACCGTCGTCGGAATTCATGTTGTGAGATTCACCGTACATCACAGCAGCATAGACGTTGTTGGCGTCATATTTTGTTGACAGTGCCCAAACTTCAGCTCTTTCGCCTTTACCATCACCAGACTGGTAATCAGTACGATCAGAGTTTGCATAAGCTCCCGCAAATGCAAAACCGTCAATGCTATAAGTAACAGATAAACCATGACCATCGCCATTAGCTTCGTAGTTGCCGGAACCTTCATTTTTACCCTGATATTGCAGAGCAAAGTTCAGACCATCAACCATGCCGAAAAAGTCAGTGTTACGATAAGTTGCGACACCGTTGGTACGGTTAGTCATAAACAAGTCTGTTCCTGCCCATGAATCACCGCCCCACTCAACGAACATATCAGTAAATGCTTCAGCATCGTAAGCAACGCCGAGGTTACGTCCATAGTCGAATGAACCAAAATCTTTGTAGTTCAAACCAGCATAAGCCAGACGTGTTTGGTCAGGATTTTGTCTGTTTGATGCTTCCAGGTCTACTTCAAACTGACCATAGCCAGTCAGTTCAGAGTTGATCTGAGTTTCACCTTTCACGCCGAAACGAGCATAAGAGGTATCTTGAGAGTTGTCGTCTTTTTCACCATTTTCACGGTCGGTCAGAATGCGTTCACCAACCATCTTGCCGTAGAAATCAACTTTATTGCCATTTTTATTATAAATTTCAGCCGCATTTGCTGCGCCAGCAACTAATAACGCCGGGACCAGCATTGCCAGAACTTTTCTTTTCATTATGTATTCCCTTGTGATTATAATCTTCATGAATATAAAAATAAGTGCCGTTATCCAAAAAAAGCACATTTGGATACTATTCTATGAAGTTCATTTTATTTTAAGAAATACATGTAACAAGTGTATTTAAAAGATTTCAAAATGTTTCTAATCTATTTAATATAATTCACGATTATGAGTTAAAACCACAAATATTCATGGTATTTATGGTTTTATATCAAATATTTATTGGTTTTGGATAAGAATGGATTGCGTCAATGATTGTTTCGCTAAAAATCGTGTGTGATCTTGCGCACATTATAAAACGACATAAAAAAAGCCGGCATCATGCCGGCTCAAAAATATAAACAAGACGATAAAAGGCTAATAACGGAGTTATCATGACACAGAAAACAAAAAAGGTATAATTGTATTCCTCGCTGATATATTGAATTAGTGAATTAATAAAACTACGATCAAAGTTAAATAAAATTTTTAATAGCTGTTTTTCCAGTAATTATTGCCATTGAACAAAAATCATCTATTTGTTCAAAAAATGAATGAGACTTGACTGGCTCAACCGATGTGGAAAAATGTGACTTTCATCACATAATAGGATCAGGTCTTAATTTTCCGGGTTATCTCAAAATGGAGCATGGTTCGACAACAATGGAAGAAAGACTCTCTCGCAGCCCTGGCGGCAAACTGGCTTTGTGGGCTTTCTATACATGGTGTGGCTATTTTGTCTGGGTGATGGCGCGTTACATCTGGGTAATGAGTCGGATCCCCGATGCCCCCGTGTCAGGATTTGAAAGTGATTTAGGTTCAACTGCGGGAAAGTGGTTAGGTGCGTTAGTGGGATTTTTATTTATGGCTATGGTCGGGGCATTGTTAGGTGGTATTGCCTGGTACACCCGACCACGGCCTGCGCGAAGCAGACGCTATGAGTAAAAACTGCTAAGGTTGCGCCCCTTGGGCAGCGGAGCGCGTATGAACTTACAACACTGGCAGGCACAATTTGAACGTTGGTTGAAAAACCATCATACACACCAGGACGCGGCTCATGACCTGTGTCATTTTCGTCGCGTCTGGGCGACAGCGCAGAAACTGGCGGCAGATGAAGACGTCGATATGCTGGTCATTTTAACCGCCTGTTATTTTCATGATGTCGTGAGTCTGGCGAAAAATCATCCGCAACGGCAGCGTTCCTCTTTACTGGCGGCAGAAGAAACGCGTCGCATTTTAAGTGCGGAATTTGCTGATTTTCCGTCAGAGAAAATAGACGCCATTTGCCATGCCATCGCGGCACACAGTTTCAGTGCGCAAATTACGCCTTTAACGGTGGAAGCCAAAATCGTGCAGGATGCAGACAGGCTGGAAGCATTAGGTGCGATAGGTCTGGCGCGCGTGTTTGCTGTTTCAGGTTCATTGGGGATGGCGCTATTTGACGGTGAAGATCCGTTCGCGCAACGTCGCCCACTCGATGATAAACGCTACGCGCTGGATCATTTCCAGACGAAGTTGCTGAAACTACCGCAAACTATGCAAACGGCAAAAGGTAAACTGCTGGCACAACATAACGCCCGTTTTCTGGTGGAGTTTATGGCTAAGCTCAGTGCCGAACTGGCGGGCGAGAATGAAGGTGTGGATCATACGGTGATTGATGCGTTTTCGCCGGTTGACTGACCGCGTAGCCCTAAACAGAAGTAATTATGTTAACCTGTCGGCCATCTCAGATGGCCGGTTAAATCTATGCAGGAAAATATATCAGTAACCGATTCATACAGCACCGGGAATGCCGCACAGGCAATGCTGGAGAAACTGCTGCAAATTTATGATGTAAAAACGCTGGTAGCGCAACTTAATAGCGTGGGAGAAAACCACTGGAGTCCGGCGATTTTAAAACGTGCGCTGGCTAACGACTCGGTGTGGCACCGCTTAAGCGAAAAAGAGTTCGCCCATTTGCAAACGTTGTTACCCAAACCGCCAGCACATCATCCGCATTATACGTTTCGCTTTATCGATCTCTTTGCCGGTATTGGAGGCATCCGTCGCGGTTTTGAATCGATTGGCGGTCAGTGTGTATTTACCAGCGAGTGGAATAAACATGCGGTGCGCACCTACAAAGCTAACCATTATTGCGACCCGGCGACGCATCACTTTAATGAAGATATCCGCGACATCACTCTGAGCCATAAAGAGGGTGTGAGCGATGAAGTGGCGGCAGAACATATTCGTCAGCACATTCCTGAACATGATGTTTTATTGGCCGGTTTTCCTTGCCAGCCGTTTTCACTGGCTGGCGTATCGAAAAAGAACTCACTTGGTCGTGCGCACGGTTTCGCTTGCGATACCCAGGGCACGCTGTTCTTTGATGTAGTGCGTATCATCAATGCCCGTCGTCCGGCGATTTTTGTTCTCGAAAACGTCAAAAACCTGAAAAGCCACGACCAGGGCAAAACATTCCGTATCATCATGCAGACGCTGGATGAACTGGGCTATGACGTGGCCGATGCCGAAGATAATGGCCCGGACGATCCGAAAATCATCGACGGCAAACATTTTCTGCCGCAGCACCGAGAGCGCATCGTGCTGGTGGGCTTTCGTCGCGATCTGAATTTGAAAACAGATTTCACCTTGCGGGATATTAGTGACTGCTATCCGGCACAACGTATTACGCTGGCGCAGTTACTGGACCCGGTTGTCGAAGCAAAATATATCCTGACGCCGGTGCTGTGGAAGTACCTCTATCGCTATGCGAAAAAACATCAGGCGCGCGGTAACGGCTTTGGTTACGGAATGGTTTATCCGGACAACCCGCAGAGTGTTACGCGTACGCTTTCTGCCCGTTATTACAAAGATGGTGCGGAAATTTTAATCGATCGCGGCTGGGATATGGCGACAGGTGAGAAAGACTTTGACGATCCGCAGAATCAGCAACATCGTCCACGTCGGTTAACGCCTCGAGAATGCGCACGCTTGATGGGCTTTGAAGCACCCCATGAAGCAAAATTTCGTATTCCGGTTTCTGACACTCAGGCCTATCGCCAGTTCGGCAACTCGGTGGTAGTACCGGTATTTGCTGCAGTGGCAAAATTGCTTGAGCCAAAAATCAAACAGGCGGTGGCGTTGCGTCAGCAAGAGGTACAACATGGCCGACGTTCACGATAAGGCCACGCGTAGCAAAAATATGCGCGCGATTGCCACGCGCGATACGGCAATCGAGAAACGTCTCGCCAGCTTATTAACCGGGCAGGGGCTGGCGTTTCGTGTTCAGGATGCCAGCCTGCCCGGACGCCCGGATTTTGTCCTCGATGAGTATCGCTGTGTAATATTTACACATGGCTGTTTCTGGCATCATCATCACTGTTATCTGTTTAAAGTGCCTGCTACACGCACTGAGTTCTGGCTGGAGAAGATTGGCAAAAATGTAACGCGTGACAAGCGGGACATTAGCCGCTTACAGGAATCAGGTTGGCGTGTATTGATTGTCTGGGAGTGTGCGTTACGCGGACGGGAGAAATTGACCGATGCGGCGCTTGCCGAGCGTCTGGAAGAGTGGATCTGCGGCGAGGGCGCCAGCGCGCAGATCGACACTCTGGGGATTCATTTACTCGCGTGATCCATCCTGAATGACTGGCGCGACAATCGGTTTTGCCGGGAAGAGATATTTTCCCAACGTGACCAGCACCACTGCGAAGACAATCACGCCCAGCGCCAGCCATTCAATCTTCGACAACGTTTCGCCGCCCAGCCCCGTACCCAGCAAGACCGCGACTACGGGGTTAACGTATGCATAGCTGGTGGCGAGAGCCGGGCTGACATTGCGGATTAAATACATATAAGCATTGATGGCGATGATCGAACCAAACAGCGCCAGATAGCCGACCGCAAGGAAGCCCGAAAGGGAAGGGAGTGCCGTCAGTTTTTCACCCGCAATCATCGACGCGATCATTAACACCACGCCTGCCGCCAGCATCTCAATGGCGCCCGCCATCATTCCTACTGGTAGGGTAATGCGCGAGCCATAAACCGAACCAAACGCCCAACTCACAGAACCGATCAAAATCAGAATCGCGCCCCACGGATTGCCGCTTAAATTACCGCCGCTATTGAGCATGATGATTCCGGCAAGCCCAATGGCGATACCCACCCATTCCAGCTTGCGCGTTTTAATGCCAAACAGGCGACTGAAACAGAGAGTAAAGAGAGGTACTGTTGCCACCACCACGGCGGCAATGCCGGAAGGAACATTTTGATGTTCAGCCACCGTTACCATACCGTTACCGACAGCAAGCAGTAATAAACCAATCAACGCGGCATTAAGCAGGGGACGCAGTGGCGGCAATTTGTGCCCACGCAGCAGTAAAAAGGCCATTAATAAAATACCGGCAGCCAGAAACCGCACGCCTGCCATCATTAACGGTGGCCAGCTTTCAACCCCAATCCGAATGACAAAATAGGTTGAACCCCAAATGATATACAACGCAAACAGCGCGCCAAAAAGCGGTAACAACTGGCGGAAACGCATAATCCCTCACGATGGAAATAAAAAGGCGGTTCATAGTAAACGTGAAAATCATTTCGCTGGCGAGAGATATAATTGTGTTTGATTGTTAAAAAAATGTTGACCTGTGAAGCAAGTATCAGCCGGGCCGATTTTGCTTCATACTTAGCGCGTCAACGATAAAAATGAGAGGGAATGCTTTTGGCCGGGAGTAGTTTACTGACATTGCTCGATGATATCGCCACTTTGCTGGACGATATCTCCGTGATGGGCAAGCTGGCGGCGAAGAAAACCGCTGGTGTATTAGGGGATGACTTGTCGCTCAATGCGCAGCAAGTTTCAGGTGTGCGTGCCAATCGGGAGTTGCCCGTGGTCTGGGGCGTGGCGAAGGGATCGCTTATCAACAAAGTGATTCTGGTGCCGCTGGCGCTGATCATCAGTGCTTTTATCCCGTGGGCGATTACGCCACTGTTGATGATTGGTGGCGCATTTCTCTGCTTTGAAGGGGTAGAGAAGGTGCTGCATATGCTGGAGGCGCGTAAGCACAAAGATGATCCGGCGCAAAGTCAGCAGCGTCTGGAGGCACTGGCGGCGCAAGATCCACTGAAGTTTGAAAAGGACAAAATAAAAGGGGCGATTCGAACCGATTTTATTTTGTCTGCGGAAATCGTTGCCATCACGCTGGGGATTGTGGCGGAAGCGCCGTTGCTTAATCAGGTGCTGGTACTTTCAGGGATCGCACTGGTCGTGACCGTGGGTGTTTATGGTCTGGTGGGTATCATCGTTAAGATTGATGATTTGGGTTACTGGCTGGTGGAAAAATCCAGTACGGTTATGCAAGCGACAGGCAAGGGGTTGTTGATTATTGCCCCCTGGCTGATGAAAGCGTTATCGATAGTCGGTACGTTGGCGATGTTCCTGGTCGGCGGCGGTATTGTGATACATGGCATCGCGCCGCTGCATCATGCGATTGAACATTTCGCCGGGCAGCAGAGTGCGCTGGTCGCAATGATATTACCGACTGTTTTAAATCTGATTCTTGGTTTTATCATCGGT
The DNA here is from genome assembly GCF_000208525.1 of Escherichia sp. TW14182. Classification (NCBI taxonomy): domain Bacteria; kingdom Pseudomonadati; phylum Pseudomonadota; class Gammaproteobacteria; order Enterobacterales; family Enterobacteriaceae; genus Escherichia; species Escherichia sp. TW14182. Next base: position 16,411 of record NZ_AEJZ01000086.1, on the reverse strand, counting down.
GGTATCGTCGTGTTGGGAGTGAAAACGATAGCGAAATTGCGCGGTCAGGCACATTAATATTCTCATTGGCTATTATGCAAAATTCGCCATTCTCGACTAAGGTGAACAAGTTTCACTCGAAAAAAGGAGGCGAGTATGAGCTTTGTGGTTAGTGAGGAAGTGACGGTCAAAGAGGGCGGCCCGAAGATGATTGTTACTGGGTATTCCAGCGGCATGGTTGAGTGTCGGTGGTATGACGGTTACGGTGTCAAACAGGAAGCCTTTCATGAAACTGAGCTTGTTCCGGGGGAGAGGCGTCGTTCGCCGGAAGAAGCCTGAAAGCGTATAATTAACACCAAGCCGGATAAGGCATTCATGCCGCATCCGGCTGTTGTGCCAATGTCTGCATCGAATGCCTGATGCGTCTTATCATGGCAACATTATAAAATTATTGCTGTTTGGCGGTACGTTATCGCCAGGTTATGCCAGAATCATAAGAAAGCAGGTTGGGAGTCGTCAGGGTGCAGCACGAGACAGAAATGGAAAACCAGAGCTGGCTGAAAAAACTCGCGCGCCGCCTGGGGCCTGGTCATGTCGTTAATCTCTGCTTTATTGTGGTGTTGATCTTCTCAACGTTACTTACATGGCGTGAAGTGGTGGTTCTGGAAGATGCCTATATTTCAAGCCAGCGTAACCATCTGGAAAATGTTGCCAACGCGCTTGATAAACAACTGCAATATAACGTTGATAAATTATTGTTTTTACGTAACGGGATGCGTGAAGCCCTCGTTGCGCCGCTCGATTTCACTTCTCTGCGCAATGCCGTTACCGAGTTCGAACAACGTCGCGATGAACATGCCTGGCAGATAGAACTCAACAGACGGCGCACCTTGCCAGTAAACGGTGTCTCGGATGCGTTAGTCAGTGAGGGGAGTCTGCTTTCCCGCGAAAATGAATCCCTGGATAATGAAATTACCGCCGCGCTGGAAGTTGGTTACTTACTGCGCCTGGCGCACAACTCCTCATCAATGGTTGAACAAGCGATGTATGTCTCGCGCGCCGGATTTTACGTTTCGACGCAGCCGACGCTATTTATGCGTAATGTGCCTGGGCGTTACTACGAATTTGTCACCCAACCCTGGTTTATCGGTCATTCACAACGAGAAAACCGTCAACGTGCGGTGCGTTGGTTTACCTCTCAGCATGAGCATAACAATGCTACTGAACCACAGGTCACTGTAAGCGTGCCGGTCGATAATAATAATTACTGGTATGGCGTATTGGGGATGAGTATTCCCGTGCGTTCAATGCAGCAATTTTTACAAAATGCTATCGATAAAAATCTCGATGGCGAATATCAACTCTATGACAGCAAACTGAAATTATTGACCTCATCTAACCCGGACCATCCTGGCGAAGATCTCTTTGATCCTCGTGAACTGGCATCACTTGCGCAGGACATTGAACACGATACGCGCGGTGGTATTCGGATGAACAGCCGCTATGTTAGCTGGGAACGGCTGGATCATTTCGATGGCGTATTAGTGCGTATCCATACGCTTAGTGAAGGTGTACGTGGTGATTTTGGCAGCATAAGTATTGCATTAACCCTGCTGTGGGCGCTCTTCACCACCATGCTACTTATCTCCTGGTATGTGATTCGCCAGATGGTAAGCAATATGTTTGTCCTGCAAAGTTCGCTGCAATGGCAAGCGTGGCACGACACCTTAACCCGCATGTATAACCGTGGTGCACTGTTCGAAAAAGCGCGTCCGCTTGCTAAATTGTGCCAGACACATAAACATCCTTTTTCTGTCATTCAGGTCGACCTTGACCATTTTAAAGCGATTAATGACCGCTTTGGTCACCAGGCAGGCGATCGTGTGTTGTCACATGCCGCTGGATTAATTAGCCGTTCATTGCGAGCCCAGGATGTTGCCGGACGAGTTGGCGGCGAGGAGTTTTGTGTGATTCTGCCTGGCGCTAACCTGGAGCAGGCAAAAGAAGTTGCCGAACGCATTCGTCTGAAGCTGAATGAAAAAGAGATGTTGATTGCCAAAAGCAAAACCATCCGCATTAGTGCTTCGTTGGGGGTGAGCAGCAGCGAGGAAACCGGCGATTATGATTTTGAACAATTACAGTCGCTTGCCGATCGTCGGCTTTATCTCGCTAAACAGGCAGGGCGTAATCGGGTCTTTGCGAGCGATAACGCTTAACGAGCGGTGAAAAAGTGATCCAGTCCTTCGCGCCAGCCTTCCGGTCCTTCTCGCTGCGTTCGCCAGACCCTGGCAGGCTCCTCATTTTGCAGATGAACACCTTCCCGGTTTAGCCCTTTCACAATGACTGCGTAATCCATCACCTCCAGTAAGGGGGCATCATTTGGACCATCGCCTAAGCCGATCGTCGTCGGACGTTCTCCCCCTGATTGTTGATATATTGCGATGATCCAGTTAGCTGCCTGATCTTTTCCGGCAGAGGCATCCAGTACATGCCAGAAGCGAGCGCCTTGTACAAACTGTAACCCCAGCTCGTTCAGGCGGGCGGTAAATTGCGCCATCCGCTCGTCACTGTCGCGCCAGATGAGCGTGACTGAGGCTTCATGCAACTGCGTCAGCGCCGCCTGGCTGCGGCTTAATCCCGTCCATTCCGCAATGGTTGTATCATCGACATCATCAAAGGTGGTGAATTTGAAATGTTCTTTCTCGCGCAGCGTATTCAACACCAGACTGATTTCACTATGGGCAATGCCCGAGATGATCCGGGGAAAACCGTCGATATCTTGCCATTGATGATCCAGTTGGATCACCGCGCCGTTTTCGGCAATCATCGGCAACCCTTGTAGCCCCACGTTTTTTTGCAGGTACAGCATTTCCGCTGACGTTTTACTGCTACAGAGAATCACAGGCACACCTGCTTCCCGTAAACGGTTTAACCAGGGAGCGGCAGGCTGCCAGTCATAACTATGACTATCTAACAGGGTGCCATCGAGATCGGTGAAAATCAGCAGTGGTTGTTGAATTGAAAGCATGGTAGCGCATACTCCCTTTACCTGGATGTTTCTCAAAATAGCACGATTTGTATTTGATCATTTTTCGGGAGCGATCCCGCTCGTAGCAGAGCTCGTAAGGGGTGACGGAAGTCACAGTTCCATTCATTAATGACATTAATCATTCGCGCAAAGAATATTTCCTTGTCAGCGAAAAAAATTGCAGATAAGGTGATGAACACATCAGATTTCCTGGTGTAACGAATTTTTTAAGTGCTTCTTGCTTAAGCAAGTTTGATCCCGACCCCCACAAGGGTCGGGATTTTTTTATGTTGCATTTAGCGGTTCACTTCCGAGACGCTAAAGTCATGGATGTCCAGCTCAAAGGCATCCGCTAATTCACGCCATGTATGATATTCACGCCCATCAACGCTGACGTGCTCAGAATCGCTCTGGCTGCGATGAACTTCGCTTTCGCTAATTTCATTGATCGCCGCCAGCAGGGCATCGACATCGACGCTGACCTCTCGTTTTGCGGTATCGCTGTACTCTTTTGCGGTCTTCATCATCTTTCCTCGCAACCGTTACTCATTTGTTGCTGCCGACCGTTATGTCAGCCTGGCATCTCTTAAGTATAGACCGTCGAGAAAATCAGCACTCGCGTGCGCCCGGCGCTGCCAGAAAAACGAAATTGTTCTACACTGGCACAAAGCCACAGGAGGAAAACGATGAAGGTGAATGATCGGGTAACAGTCAAAACGGATGGCGGTCCGCGTCGTCCTGGCGTGGTACTGGCAGTTGAGGAGTTTAGTGAAGGCACAATGTACCTGGTTTCGCTGGAAGACTACCCGCTCGGCATCTGGTTCTTTAATGAGGCAGGGCATCAGGACGGTATCTTTGTGGAGAAAGCAGAGTAATTTTATTCAGTCTGACTGGTGGGAAACCACCAGTCAGAATGTTTTAGCGCATGTTGACAAAAATACCATTAGTCACATTATCCGTCAGTCGGACGACATGATAGATAACCTGTTTATTATGCGTTTTGATCTTACGTTTAATATTGCCTTTATGCGATGAAACGGTCTTGGCTTTGATATTCATTTGGTCGGAGATTTGAATGGTTCCCTGACCTGCCATCCACATTCGCAACATACTCGATTCGGTTCGACTCAATGATAATGTCGGCATATTTAAAACAGTGGCCATCGTTGTCTCTTTTTTCAGAATATCGCCAAGGATATCATCGAGAGATTCCGGTTTAATCGATTTGGAACTGATCAATAAATTTTTTCTGACCAACAGATATTCATCAAAATGAACGTTGGCAATCGCCATAAAAACGATAAATAACGTATTGGGATGTTGATTAATGATGTGCTTGATGCGTTGACTGTTAGAAGTATCGTGGATAAAACAGTCCTCATTAATAAACACCACTGAAGGGCGCTGTGAATCACAAGCAATGGCAAGGTCATCAACGGTTTCGATGTCGTTGATTTCTCTTTTTTTAACCCCTCTACTCAACAGATACCCGGTTAAACCTAGTCGGGTGTAACTACATAAATCCATAATAATCGTTGACATGGCATACCCTCACTCAATGCGTAACGATAATTCCCCTTACCTGAATATTTCATCATGACTAAACGGAACAACATGGGTCACCTAATGCGCCACTCTCGCGATTTTTCAGGCGGACTTACTATCCCGTAAAGTGTTGTATAATTTGCCTGGAATTGTCTTAAAGTAAAGTAAATGTTGCGATATGTGAGTGAGCTTAAAACAAATATTTCGCCACAGGAGTATCCTGGAAGATGTTGTCTGATTTTATTTTTCAGATAATCCTTAGGATAACACGATAAACATTACGGAATCATATTGCTGGAAATTCGCTAATAATGTCCGCCAGTAAATTAAAAATTTCACTAAATAAATGTTCGCAAAATGGAGCAATTAACGGCATTAATGCTGCCATTAATGAAATGCCGACCGTCAGCGTTAATGGAAAACCGATAACGAAAATTGATAATTGCGGAGCCATACGATTAAGCAATCCCAGCGCCAGATTCAGCGTCAGCAGCAGGGTAATAAGCGGTAATGCCAGCATAAATCCGTTGAGAAAAATCAAACTTCCCGCTTTGGTGAGTGCCAGAAAAGCATTGCTGTTAAGCGGTTCGCCACCAATCGGCAGGGTGTGAAAGGTATCGACCAGCAGCGAAATCAACCATAAATGACCGTTAAATGTCAGGAACAGCAGTAACGCCAGCATATCCATGATGCGCGCTAAGACGGGCATATTGAGATGGCTACCAGGATCCACAAACGTCGCAAATGACAGCCCCATTTGCAGACCGATAATTTCGCCTGCGGTTCGTACAGCGGCAAAGGCAAATTGCATGGTAAAGCCAAGCGCAATGCCAATCAGGATCTGCTGCATTGCCAGCCACAGGGCATTAAACGAAAAAATGGAAACATCGTTGGCAGGTAATGCCGGAGCTATGGCGAACGTGATCATCATTGCGAGACCCAGTTTCACCCGTTTCGGCACGCTGCGTTCGCTCAAAATGGGCGCGGTAGAAATGAGCGCCAGCACGCGCAGTAATGGCCAGAAATACAGGCTTAACCAGGAAAGCCATTGATCGCTTGTCACCTGCAACATAGTACGGGTTACCCGATGATATACGGCAGGTTAGTGAACAAGGTGCGGACGTAATCCAGCAACAGGTTGAGCATCCACGGTCCGGCAATAATAATGGCGATAAATACGGCGATAATTTTCGGAATAAACGACAGCGTCATTTCGTTAATCTGCGTGGCAGCCTGCAAAATGCTGATGATAAGGCCAGTGACCAGCGCCACCAGCAGCAGCGGGGCAGCCAGCGCCAGCGCGACTTTCATCGCTTCTGTCCCCATCATCATGACCGATTCGGGTGTCATTTTGCCTCTCTAGCTGTAAAAGCTCTGCGCCAGCGAACCGACAAGCAATTGCCAGCCATCCACCAGCACAAACAGCATCAGTTTAAAGGGCAGAGCAATGGTGGCGGGTGGAACCATCATCATCCCCAACGCCATCAAAACGCTGGCAATCACCAGATCGATAATCAAAAAAGGAATGAAAATCGTGAAGCCTATCTGGAATGCGGTTTTTAACTCGCTGGTCACGTAGGCCGGGAGCAAAATGCGCATCGGCACAGCCTCCGGTCCCTGCAACGGGCCAGTATTCGCCAGTCTGGCAAACAACCCTAAATCCGCCTCGCGGGTCTGACGCAGCATAAATTCACGCAGCGGCTGCGCCCCTTTTTCCAGCGCCTCCTGCATGGAGATTTTCTCTTCGCTGAATGGCTGGTATGCATCGACATAAATTTTGTCGATCACCGGAGACATAATAAAAAAGGTCAAAAACAGCGCCAGCCCCAGCAATACCTGGTTGGGCGGCGCGGAGGGCGTTCCCAGCGCGTTACGTAATAAACCAAAAACAATGATGATGCGGGTGAAGCTGGTCATCATCAGTAAAATCGCCGGAATAAACGTCAATGAGGTGATGAACACCAGCGTCTGCACCGGGAGCGACCAGCTTTGTCCACCGCCAGGTAGCGGCTGGCTGGTGATACCAGGCAGTTGCGCGAACGCGAGGGGCGTAACCAGCCAGAGAAGAACCGGCGCGACAGACAACAAACGACGCATCAGGATCTCCCGCTACGCTTGAGCAAGTTTTTCATGACCGACTGAAAATCGGCCTGTGGTATCTCTTCTGTGGGTGCTGAAGGGGGAAGTTTATGCAGCAAATTGATTTGCCCTGCGGTAACGCCGAGCACCAGCCGCGCATCGTCCACATCGACCACCACGACCCGTTCACGCGCGCCCAGCGAGGCGCTGGCACTAATTTTCAGACCGTTAATGCCAGTGCGTTTAGGGGCAAATCCCAGCCGTTTTACCAGCCAGGCAGCAGCGAGGATCAGGACAATAATGGCAATCAGTGCGCCACTCACCTGAAGGAGCGGCGCGGTGGAAACTGGCGCAGAAGATTGCACAGTGGCGTGGTTATTCATCACTAACGGCTCAGGCGGCGCATTCGCTCAGACGGGGTAATGATATCGGTGATCCGCACGCCGTATTTATCGGCAACGACCACCACTTCGCCCTGGGCGATTAAATAGCCGTTGATCAGAATATCCAGCGGTTCGCCCGCCAGACCGTCCAGCGCCACGACTGACCCTTGCGTCAGACGCAACAGCTCTTTGATGGTCATACGTGTGCGACCCAGCTCGACGGTCAGCTTAACCGGAATATCCATAATCAGGTCGATATCCTGCAATGTTCCACTGACGTCGCCGCCGCCAAGCTGCTGGAACACGGCTTCAGTCGCGCTTTTGCCGCTTGTTGATTTTTGTTCGCTCAACGCTTCAGCCCACAGATCGTCCATTGCGCCGTTGTTGTCATCGGCCGGATTATTCAAGTCACTCATTTGGGCTGTTCCTCGTTCAGAGAATTCAAAATCGGGTTAATCAAATGTTCTATCCGTAACGCATATTGACCGTTGATGGTGCCGTACTGGCTGGTCAGTACCGGAACGCCGTCAACATGGGCGATGATGCGATCGGGTTTTTCTATCGGCAGGACATCGCCGGGTTTCAGTTTCAAAATCTGCGACAGGCGCAGCGATATATCGGCAAAGTTGGCGACCAGTTCCAGCTGTGAGTGCTGCACCTGACGCACCAGGTTATCGCGCCAGTTCTGATCTTCATTACGCGAGTTTTCCAGCGGTGGGTTAACCAACAATTCCCGTAGCGGCTCGATCATGCTGAATGGCAGGCAGATATTAAATTCGCCGGTCAGGTTGCCAATTTCGACATGAAAAGGCGTGTTAACCACAATGTCGTTCGGCGAGGTGGTGATATTGGTAAATTTCACCTGCATTTCGGAACGCACGTACTCTACTTCCAGCGGATTAATCGCCTTCCAGGCGTCGCTATAGCCTTCAAGTGCCAGCTTCAACATGCGATTAATGACGCGCTGTTCGGTATGCGTAAACTCGCGACCTTCTACTTTGGTCGGGAAGCGACCATCTCCGCCAAACAGGTTATCCACGGCGATAAACACCAGACTTGGCGAGAACACCACCAGCCCGGTGCCGCGCAGCGGTTTCAGATGGATAAGGTTCAGGTTGGTCGGCACCGGCAGGTTGCGGGCAAATTCATGGTACGGCTGAATGCGGATGGCCCCGACGGTTATATCCGGGCTACGACGCAGCAGGTTGAACAGCCCCATACGAAAATGGCGGGCAAAGCGCTCATTAATGATTTCCAGCGCCTGCAAACGTTCGCGCACAACCCGTCGTTGGGTATTCGGATCGTACGGACGAATGTCACTTTCGCCGCTAACACTGGCTGTCGGTTCGTCTTTGACTTCGCTGTCACCATTCAACAGCGCATCAATTTCAGCTTGAGAAAGAATACTATCGCCCATGTCGTTATCGCAGAATAAAAGCGGTATACAGCACGTCGGTGACATCCTGTTTCGGTTGCCCGGCAACGAGCGGGGTGGAGAGTGTGGCTTTAATTGCGGCAATCAGCTTTTGCTTGCCTTCTTCAGTTGCCAGCACGGCGGCATCCTGGCGCGAAAACAGTAACAGCAAGCGACTGCGGACTTCCGGTAAATACTCGCTCAGGCGCGAACGGGTGGCTTCATCTTTCAGTCGCAGTGTTATGCCGATATAAAGCACGCGATCCGCTTCGCCCAGATTGACCGTAAAAGTGTCCAGTGCATAGAAGACAGGTGAGAGTACGACGTGTTGCTGTGCTTTGTCGTCAGTAGCAGCCTGACGCGAATGCCAGTAGCTGTAACCCGCGCTGGCGCAGGCCGCGAGAGTAATGAATACCAGGATCGGGAGCCAAAGCGATCGCTTGCTTTTCTTGCTTATCGCGTAATCAGTCATGTGTTGCGGTCTTCCTGTGTCGCTACTGCTTATCGGCTAATTATCCTGTGTCTTAAGCGCGGCAAAGCGTGGAAAAGACGTGGATTACGGTGCCACCTCTGACGTTAGGCGAAAATATCTACGCCGCTATTACCTGTTGCACGCCCTTGTAAAGAGGCGGGAACCGGCAGTGCATCGTCATTTTCGACAGCCAGGTGTTCATGGCTTGTTGTGCGCGGACTTTGCTGTTGCTGGGACGCGGCCTGCTGCTGACCGTTAAAACTCTCGCCGCTGATATTGCTCTGTCCTAACTGAATACCGCTTTCTGCCAGTTGTGTGCGCAGTGCTGGCAGAGCCGCCTCCAGTGCCGCGCGAACGTGCTGATGCGGCGAAACCATCTGGATTTGCGCCTGGTTGTCATCCACCTTAAGGGAGATTTGCACCTCGCCTAAATCCTGCGGATGCAAACGCAGCTCGGCATTTTGTTGTCCCTGGCGGGTAAACAGCGAAATATGCTGGCTTAATGATTGTTGCCATTCGTGAGAACCCAGCGGTGCACTCAAAACAGGCGCTGCGACGGTGGGCAGTGGCTGCGTCTGGTGCGAAGTGATTAGCGGACTGGCGGCAGCGGTCACCGGCGATGGCGTGCTGATGACTTCCGCTTTACTCTGGGCTTCAGCAATCAGCGGTGTTAATGGCTGAGTTGGAGCGCCAGGGGCGTCGTCAGTCTGTGCTGTGGTGAGTTGCGCAGAAGTCAGTTTTGTGAAGAGCGTTGGCTTCTCTGTCGGTAACACGGTTGACGGCGTATTAGTCACTTTGGGTGTATTGTCAAAACCCGGTAACATCGCGAAAAGGGCGCTCAGGCTTGCGGTGACGTCTTCATTAAGATCATCCGCTTTTTCGTCTTTTACTGCGTTTTTGTCTGACACCGCTGCCAGCGTCATCGCCTGAGCGGCGGTTAACGGTGTTGATGTGGCGTGTTCGTCATTAACGACTGGCGGTGTATCATCCACAGGGAGCAGTAAATCCGCTTGTTGCGCATCGGAAAGAATATCACTCACCAGCGGTTCGCCTTTTGTGGCAGGTTTATTTGTTGCCACCAGCAATTGGATCGCAGCTTTGTCGGTTGTTATATCGTCTGCTAATGCCCCGCTCAACAATGCGAGAAAATCTTGAGCGACATCACTGGCTTTGCCGCCGGGCAATGCGGAGGTGTCAACGTCAGCGGTAATCAAGGGCGCTAAGCGAATCATTCTGGTTTCCTCATGGCGGCGCGCTGGGCGAACTCATCCATCTTTTTCTGATCGAGGCGGTTTTCTGCCAGTAGCGCCGCCGTGGATTGCCGTTCCTGTAGTGTCTGCCAGGCCTGCAAACGTTGTTTTTTCTCCCGCCAGTTATTCAGGGCAACATCAACTTTTTGTGTCCACTGCGTGAGTTGCTGGTGATGCTGGGTAATGGCTTTTTCCAGCGTCTGAATAAACTGCTGATAGTTGATCCAGCGGTTGCTGGTCATCCCGGCACTCATATCGCTATTCAGGTTGTTTCGATATTCATTCTGATAATCGATCAGCATTTTGAGTTGTTCTTCTGCCTGCTGACATCCGCGACGCATTTCACCCAACAGACGTGCGGCGTTATCCACCTCTTTTTCTGCCAGATCTTTCAGGGTCGCCAGTGCGCCATGTTCTGCCATCTGCTGTTATCTCCTGCGTAGTCACACTGTCGGAAAAATACGTTCCAGCCCCTGAAGAGAGTCTTCCCAGTCCGCGCGTTCAAAAATACCTTGTTGCAAATAGCCCTCCAACTGCGGCCATAGGGCGATGGCTTTATCGAGCATTGGATCGCTGCCTTTGGCGTAAGCGCCGACACTGACCAGATCGCGATTACGCTGAAAGCTCGACAACAACTGTTTGAATGTGCGCACTCGCGCATAATGTTGCTCGCTGATTAACGCCGTCATTGCACGGCTGATCGACGCTTCAATATCGATAGCTGGATAGTGCCCGGCTTCCGCCAGTCGGCGAGACAGCACAATGTGACCGTCGAGGATTGCCCGCGCGGAGTCAGCAATCGGATCCTGCTGGTCATCGCCTTCGGTGAGCACGGTATAAAACGCGGTAATCGAGCCGCCGCCGCTGATGCCGTTTCCGGCACGCTCGACCAGCGCCGGTAATTTGGCGAACACCGACGGTGGATAACCTTTGGTGGCTGGCGGTTCGCCAATCGCCAGCGCAATCTCACGCTGAGCCATCGCGTAGCGGGTGAGGGAGTCCATAATCAGCAACACATGCTGACCACGATCGCGAAAATCCTCGGCAATGCGCGTGGCATAGGCGGCACCCTGCATTCGCAGAAGTGGGGAAACATCTGCCGGTGCGGCAATCACCACTGAGCGTGCACGTCCTTCAGCACCGAGGATATTCTCAATAAAATCTTTTACTTCGCGCCCACGCTCGCCAATCAAACCCACGACAATCACATCGGCGCGGGTGTAACGTGCCATCATTCCCAGCAGCACACTTTTACCGACGCCGGAACCGGCAAACAGCCCCATACGCTGCCCGCGCCCGACGGTAAGCAGGGCATTGATAGGACGCACGCCCGTGTCCAGCACATGTTCAATCGGTGTGCGCTGTAACGGGTTAAACGGCGGGGTAATCAGCGCACCGGTTTCAGTCGTATCGGGGGAGGGGAGGCCATCGAGCGGTTTACCGCTGCCGTCCAGAACGCGACCTAATAACGCCGAACCGAGCGGCAACTGTTTGCCGCTTTGCAGGCCATCGCCGGAGATATTTTTGGCATAAACGCGTGCGCCGGGCAGGACACCTTCCACTTCCTCCAGTGGCATTAAAAACAGTCGTTGACCATTAAAGCCAACCACTTCGCTTTCTACTTCGTGAGTTTCAGTGCCGTTCTGGCGTTCAATCACACAGGTTGCGCCGAGCGGCAATTGCAATCCGGTAGCTTCCAGCACCAGCCCGGTGGCGCGGGTTAATCGCCCGTAGCGACGCACCGCAGGCAACTGCGCCATTTTGGCTTCAAAGTTGTCCAGTGTGGTTAGCCAGCGTGTCAGGCGCGTGGTCATTACACTACTCCCGGCGCTGCCAGACGGCAGAGTTCTTGCCAGCGAGTGGCGACACTGGCGTCGAGATCGCCTTCATCGGCGGAGACTTTGCAGCCGCCGGGATGGAGTGTCGGATCGCCCCGCAAGCGCCAGCCATGCAAACCTAAGGTTGCGCCGAGCATTTCATCGATGCGCTGCAGATCGTCCGGGTGTACGCGCAGCTGCGGTTTGCCTCTAAATAACGGTTCTTGCTGTAACAACTGCTGGATCTGCTTAATCAACGCCGCATTATCCACCGTTGGCGTCTGACCGATCACCTGACGCGCCGCCTCCAGCGCCATCTGCATCAGGCGCGAAGCAATCACACTATCAAGCGCATCAAGCGTGGTTTGAAATTCGCTGACCAGTTGCTGCATCCGGGCATGAATCGGCGCTTGCTGGGATTTTGCTTGCGCCAGTCCTTGTTCCAGCCCCTGAGCGATTCCTTCCTGATAGCCTTGTTCGTGGCCTTGCTGGCGACCTTCGGTAATTCCCGCCTGATAACCTTGCTCATGGGCCTGCATTTGCAGTTGCGCCAGTTGTTGCTCAAGGTTGGGTTCGGCCTCTTCAGGAATGCTCTCTTCTGGCTCGACCATGGGTACAAACACCGTCTGCGGCGGCGCAAGATCGTCCGGTGTCCAGGTTTTCCACGGCAGATTATCAGACATAGGTATCCTCGCCGCTGCCAATTACCATCTCGCCAGTTTCGGCAAGGCGGCGCACAATCAGCAGAATCGCTTTCTGTTCGTTCTCGACCTGCGACAGACGCACCGGACCACGATTGGCGAGATCGTCGCGCAGTATATCGGCGGCACGCTGCGACATATTGCGCAGGAATTTCTCGCGCAGTGGCTGCTCGGCACCTTTCAGGGCGATCAGCAGCGATTCTGAATCCACTTCCTGCAACAGGCGCTGGATGCTGCGATCATCGACATCCACCAGATTTTCGAACAGGAACATCTCGTCGATGATCTTCTGCGCCAGCTCACCGTCAAATTCACGCACGGCGGTAATAACCGCTTCTTCCTGCTGGGTTTTCATCAGGTTGATAATCTCTGCTGCCGTTCTCACGCCGCCCATTTTGCTGCGTTTGAGATTCTGACCGTCGAGAAGGCCATTGAGTACTTCGGTCAGTTCCGCCAGCGCGGCAGGCTGTACGCCGCCAAAGGTCGCAATACGCAACATCACGTCGTGGCGCAGACGTTCATCGAACAACGCCAGAATATCAGCGGCCTGGGCGCGCTTCAGATGCACCAGAATGGTGGCGATAATCTGCGGATGCTCATCGCGGATCAGATCGGCGGCGCTCTGCGGTTCCATAAAGTTGAGTGTCTCAATACCACTGGCGGTATCGCGGGTTTCGAGGATATCTTCCAGCAGGCTGGCGGCGCGCTCTTCGCCGAGGGCCTTGACCAGCACCGAACGTAGGTAATCGTTGGCGTTGATATTCAGCGCCGCAAACTGTTCAGCTTCTTGCTCAAACTCCGCCAGCACATCCGTTAACTGCTTATTGGAGATCTGCGTGACGTTTGCCATCGCCGCACTCAGGGTTTGCACTTCGCGCTGGGAGAGGTGTTTGAATACCTCAGCCGCCCGGTCTTCGCCAATGGTCATTAGCAGGATGACGCTCTTTTCGGTGCCTGTCAGGTTACTCATGATCGTTGTTTATCCACTGGCGAATGACCAGCGCCACCACGCGCGGATCGTTATCAGACATGTCACGGATACGCTGGCTCATTACTTCAGCTCCCAGACGTTGGTTAGTGCGGCGTTGCTGTAGTTGTTCGTCTTTGCTCAGGCGGACTTCTACCGCATCTTCCTCTTCCGCGCGGCTCTGTGCCTGTTGCTGTACAGCTTTCATCGTCTCGGCGCGACGTGTTAGCTGTGGGCGTACCGCTTTACGCCACAGCAGCCACGCCACCAGCAGCACCAGCAACCAGCGCCCGGCAGCCAGCAACTGATCGATAAATGCCTGCTGTTGCCAGAATGGTAGTTCTCCACCGCTTTCGTCAGTGCTATTGAATGGCGAGTTGACGACATTGAGCGAGTCGCCGCGTTTTTCCGAAAAGCCCATCGCTTCGCGGGTCAGATCTTCAATCTGCTTCATCTGTTCGGTGCTGAGAGGCAACGGTTTGCCATCTGGCAACGTTTTGTAATTCACCACTACCGCAACGGATAAGCGTTGCACATCGCCCACGTTCATCTTGGTATGACGAATGGTGCGATCGACTTCGTAGTTACTGGTTTCATTACGCTGCGTGCTACGCGGTCCACTATTGCTGGTGGTGCTCGCCTGCTGCTGGCGATTATTTTGATTTGCCGGAGGCGTACTGATTGGTGCGTTATTCGCAGGCGCTGGCTGATTCGACAACGCACCCGGTACGCCGCCCGGATAACCGGAACCGCTTTGCTCGCTCTCATTAAGCTGGCGTGAGCGGAGCGCCGCCTGTGATTCGTTGCCGTTAGGGCGATACTGTTCTTCTGTTTGCTCTTTACTGGCGAAGTCCAGTTGTGCCGTTACCTGGGCGTGAATATTGCCGTTGCCGACAATAGGCGACAGGATCGCTTCAATACGCCGCTGAATGCGTCCTTCGACATCGCTGGCATATTTCAACTGGACGTCATTAAGGTCACGCCCGCTGGTGTTGGATTGGGTTAACAGATGTCCGCCCTGATCCACCAGCGTGACATTTCCTGGTGGTAGACCGGCAACCGCGCTGGAAACCAGATGTACAATGGCGCTAATTTGCCCTTCATCCAGCGCGCGGCCTGGCAACAAATTTACCGTCACTGATGCCGAAGGAGATTTTTGTTCACGAACAAATAAAGAGGGTTTTGGCATCGCCAGATGCACGCGCGCCCCTTTTACCGGGCCAATAGTTTCGATGGTACGGGAAAGCTCGCCTTCCAGCGCCCGCTGATAATTCACCTGTTCACTGAACTGGCTGATGCCAAATTTTTCCTGATCGAGCAGTTCAAATCCAACTGCACCGCCTTTAGGTAAGCCTTGCTGCGCCAGACGCAGACGCAGCTCGTGAACTTTATCGGCCGGAACTTCAATCGCGCCGCTGGCTTCGCTGAAGCGGTAAGGAATATTCATTTGCGTCAGTTGGCTGACGATTGCGCCACCATCCTGATCGGAAAGATTGCTGAATAACGTGCGGTAATCAGGGGCTTTTGCCCACAGAATTAACGCGACTATCACTGCCACCGCAGCGGAACCAGCAACAATCAGGGGAATTCTCGGATTCGCGCGCAGGCGATTGAGCCACTCAAGAGATTTTGTCTGGGCTGCGGTCGTATTCATCGCGCACCTCGCGGCAGATGATAGACGGCGGTATTGGCAAAGTGGAACAAGACGCACTCCCGGGTCAGCACACTCGAAAAATTAACGGCCTCATTATTTGTGGTTTTATTTTTTTCTATGCGCCAATTAACCCGTTTTTTTATCGTTATTTAACGCCTTTATCTTATTGACTTGCTGATAGGCTCTGCTACCAGAAACTATTTGGGAGATGAGTATGTCAGCCATACAAGGGATCGAAGGGGTTATCAGCCAGTTACAGGCCACGGCAATGAGTGCGCGTGTCCAGCAGCCACTGTCGCAACCCACAATCAGTTTTGCCGGACAGCTTCATGCCGCGCTCGATCGCATAAGCGATACGCAAACCGCCGCGCGCACGCAGGCAGAAAAATTCACCCTCGGCGAACCCGGCGTGGCGCTAAACGATGTGATGGCCGATATGCAAAAAGCGTCGGTTTCGATGCAAATGGGGATTCAGGTGCGTAATAAGCTGGTGGCAGCGTACCAGGAAGTGATGTCCATGCAGGTGTAGGTTTTAACTTGTTGACTGTGCTTGTTTAATGACATCCGATCCCACAGCGTGGGGCATGGATGGGGCAAACGCACCCAATTTCTGATACCTGCTCCTGATTGTTTTCTGCCATCCACAACGCTTTGCACTGGATACAATCCAGACTCTCTTTTCCCGTGCTGCCGATCTTTTGTATTCCGCGTTTGAATGCGTGAAGGCAAAGTTCGTAAGTTAGCGATGGATTAGATAGTGAAAAGAAACGCGGCTGTCGGATTGGAGCCGCGGGACAAGGCCAAAAATTTTCCAAGAGTTGTTGAATTTCCCAGCTTTTTTGGAAGCGCATGTATCTTACTAATAACTAAAAAAGGTTTAAACCATAAAATTAATCGTATTTTCAGGTAACACTTACCGATATACCCCCACGCTATTCAGACGGTTAAAGCAGCAAGTATTTAACGCGTAAACAGGGCGCGGATTTGTCGCTCGCGCCAGCAGGTGTGATATGGGGGGAAACCGTGTCACAGCCAGCTCCTGTTTGTTACTGACAGTCATTTTCAAGTACAGGAAAGTAATGACGGGGATAGCCCCTGAGGAATCCCCAGAAAACAAGACAG
>NZ_AEJZ01000087.1:0-10372 GCF_000208525.1 Escherichia sp. TW14182 | reverse complement strand
CCACCAATGTTACGCATCCACAAGCTGGTCGCTTTCTGCTCGCCGGTTAGCAGGTCGGTGTACTGTGTTTCCCCCAGACGGTCATGCAGCCGGGTATTAAACAGCGTATTTGCAGCCTGAATATTGGCCAGATAGCTACTAATCTCCGGGCGATACTGATGCTTTCTTTCTGGCAGTGGTTCTGGTGAAACGGGGGTATAAGGAGAAGCCGGTGTCGGTGTATCAGGTGGCTCTGGTGAATCAGGTATTACAGGGTCAACAGGTGGTATAAGTGGGGTTTCACTGGTTAAGTACCAGTTCTGATCGTCACTTTTCGTCACGTTGTAATCATAGGCTCCGGCAACAATACGGCCTTCTTTACTAAATGTTCCCTCAGATGCCCCCGTTATTTCAACAATGCGGATACCTTCAAGCGTATCGGCGCCCTGACCACCGGCATTATGAACACTCACACGGGTATGACCAGACGTGTTGCCTTTTATAATTAATTTATCGGTCGCGGAATTATCATCGCCGAGTTCGGTACGCATAACTAACAAACCGTTATTAGCGGTGTAATTGCCATTGATGGTGAGTGTGGCAGGCGTGAATTTGTCGCCATTTTTTGAGGACGATAGTGTTGCCGTACCCGCCAAATCCAGCGCATTTAAGGTTTGTGAAAAACCAGCTAAATCAATATTCCCTCCACTGGAGACGACATAACTGGAGTTTGGACTAAAGGTATCGTTGATACCGGCGCGCAGGGTGCCTTTACTAATATTCGTTTGGCCAGAATAGGTATTTGCGCCAGCCAACGTCGTGACTCCGGAACCTACCTGGTTAACCTCGCCTTTGCCAACGATATCTGCTGCCAGGATAAAATCTTCGCTGGAATGGTTGAAATTAATCTGGGCAGTACTGTCCCCGACCTCGCTTCCCATATGGATAATCGGCGTCTTAATTGCCCCCGCTTTTTGCTCGGCTTCTCCCTGCGCTCCACCAATGTTTAGAATACCGGTGCTGGTTTCGTCCATTCCAAGCCAGATAAATTGATTCGCGCTGACCGTGGCATTATTACTCACGGTAAGAATACCCTTTGCTTCGTTCAGCAATGAGCCCAATCCCCCAAGGGAGATAAACTCATTCACGGCTAATGAAGAATTGTCACCATCAACCAGCGTTTCACCGTATCCCGTTCCCTGAAAATTCTCCATATTTCCATTAAAGCCAATGATCATATCTTTTGACGCTGTAAGACGACCGCCATGAGTGATTTCGAGTTTACCTGTCCCCTGATCGCCTACCATCACATACCGTGCGGCAACGGATGATCCCTCACCGTCAATAACGACTTGCCCCTGTGCCTGGTAATTAAATTCACCGATTCTGAATTCATTTAAATCGGTGATAGTACTACCGCTAAGTACCATTAAAGTTCCTGAACCGCCATTAGTTCCCAGGTAAATATCGCGTTCATTAGGCGATGCATGACTAAGCGTCAGATGAGTGTTATTTTCTAATTTTATTGTCCCTGACGTCGCATTACCGATTACGATTTTAGCAGTAGTCAGATCCCGCCCGTCTATATTCAACGTTCCTGCACTTGTTGCTCCAACATTAAGATACCGAAACTGGTCCCATACTGGTGAGTTATTTTCTGATGAAGATAAGGTTACGACATCATTATTATTGATTGTCACATCGCTGTTGATAGTGGCTGGTGGTGTCCATGCCTGAGAAATTGGTATTGATAGCACAGTTGAAATAGCTATTGCCAGCGTGGACAAGGGATGCTGTCTGATATTCATAAAGTTAATTTTCATCCTTATGATTTATTTTAAGATAAATAGCGAATCCACAGTAACTACGTAAAAAATTAGATTTTAAGGCCGCTGAATCAGGTTGCTGTTCTGTAAATGAAGGGTAGTGTGTGAGGCCAATAATTATAAATCAGTTTAATTTGATATTAATTTGTTTTGATGGTTTAGGCATTAGGGTGAAAATAAGGTGCATAATTTTACTTAGCGGAAATTTTTAAATGTCTTAAGGCATAAAAATGAGCAAAGAAAAAGCAAAGGAAATCAATAAGATGTTTTTTCGGAATTTTGCGGGGTTAGTAACAGTAACTGATTAATTGCATGTTTATTGTTTGCACATCTTTTTAGATATAAAAAACACCAGGATTATTATCAAAAAATAATGTAAGTCTGGTTTCCATGCATGGGTTATATGCACGTAAATAATAAGATTAAATATTTCCTCATTAAGAAAAGTGCAAAAGTATTCTCTTCTCAGGCAATGTAAATCTGCCCGATACGATAAACGTATCGGGCAGGTGTTTAATTCTCCGGCTTTCTACCTGTCAGTCACCCGATATTCCACGCTATGCGCTTCATCAGGTTGTGGAACTTCCAGCCTTGAGGCCATCCGCATCACCACCGCTTCAGGAACGGCATACTCGCGTCTGGCATTTTGCTGCTTCCATTGCGACCACGGCACTTCCAGATAAACGATTTTTACTCGTGCGCCGTAAGCCGTAAACAGACTGATAAGCTGGCTACGCAGCTGGCGGGTAATGTTCGTTGCATTCCAGACAAACGACTTCTTTTGCCGAAGTCGCACGCGCGCCTCTTCTTTTGCCTGTTGCACAATACGCCCGGTGGCGGTTTTGTCGTCCGGGCTGGCATTGATTCGCCGCCGCATGTCATCAAGGCTGATAACATCCATTCCCTGGCACTGTTCACTGATATAGCGATCTTTGCCCATTCCCGGTAAGCCACACAGCAAAGTAACTTCAAAATGTTCAGCCTCCCAGGGAACAAAATCGGGAGAACTTTGTTCATGGGTCAGGTAATGCCAGCGTGCGGAATCAGAAACGAATGGGCGCACTTTTCCCCAGCATTGTTGCTCCTGGCAAAACAGCACGAACAGATCGATGCGTTCCAGCATTGACTGCTTATCAGGGCAATGACGACCAAGCAGATCGGCACGGGCAAGCAGGGCGAGCAGACGCGTGTCGACGCGCATCGCAGCAGTGAGCAGTAAACGCTCCGGTTCCGGACGTTCCAGTAACCATAGCGGTAACCCATGCAGACGCACCAGTGCAACGATTTGCTCGCGCAGCACAAATGGTGTGGGGATATCGCGCCATAAAATTTGTCGGGCCGTCAGTTCGCCCCGACGAGCGTGGCCAGGCGACTGAATACGTCCGTTTTCCTGCACGGTAGTGCTGCGCTTTTCAACATCATGCAATAACGCCGCCGCCCATAAAACTTCCTGCTGTTGAGCGGGGAGTTGCTGAAATTCTGGCAGAGTAACGAGGGCGTTAAGCACCATTTCGGTATGCACGCCGACGTCACCTTCACCATGATGCTCCGGGTCTTGTGGCGTGTGATGCATCTCCTCAACCCAGCTAAAACGCTGGCGAAGTGTCGACCAGCGTTTATCGTCGGTAAGTCGCCAAATCATGACTGTTCTCCATAAGCGAACTCATGTGCCATCCGCGCCCGACGCCAGTGGCGCTTCCAGTGTTCGCTGGTTTTGACATGATTTTTGCGCACGTACTTGAATACATTATGGGGAAAATCGGCAACGGGAAATGCGTCGCGATTTCGGCTGACAATGCCTTCCAGCGTACAGGGTTGCCCGGTTTGCGTATCCCAGGGATCGAACGCGCCGCGCTCACAGGTCAGCGCCAGAAAATCATGTTGCCAGCTTTTTTCATCATTCCCCGGCTGCGGGCCGGAAATTTCCGGGACGCAGGGGAAATCAAACAAGGCGGCGTAAAACTGAACTTCTTCCCAGCTTAACCACATGTCCTGACAGCGAACGGCAAACAGATAAAAATCCTGCTCCAGTGCCCGGTATTCAATGGAGTGAACGGCATAAAGATTTTCGCCAAACAACTCCAGATCGCCGAGATCGTTTTTCAGTAGTTGCCAGCGTTGGCGAATCTTATAGCTCCATGCCGATTCCGTAGGGGCTGCATGGGAACGGGCAAACACGCCGAAGCGATTAAGACAGTTATTTTCGCCGTCGAGTTTTTCAGTATGTACCAGTTGCGAAATTGCCTGCATATCTTGCCAGTAACTGGCGTTAATGCGGTCATCGCTGGTGGTGCCAGGGGAGAAAGGGTAGTGCCAGGTTCTCCCGTATTTACGTTGGGTATTCATAATAATCCATTATTTGGTGTGTAATAAATGTACGCCCGCGAGGGTGCGAGTTTTGGGGTTAAAAGAAAAATGTAAGTATCACCCGCGAAAGCGAGGGCGAAGGGAAAAGAGAATTAACAACCTGAACGAATGTTCAGAACCGGTTAATGGTGAATGGAAGAGTGTGAGGCGGCGAGAAGATACACCGATTGAGTGGATAAAACAACCGTTTGTAGAATGAGCAAATAAAAAGGGAGCCGCAGCTCCCTTTGACAACATCAGTGCGCGCCGCCTCCGCCGCCACCTGCGCCAAATGGCGGCCTGGCAAACCACACCAGCCCCAGCAGGACGAGGAATATCCCGGCTGATATCCAGAAGATCTCATTGGCGGAAATAATCAACCCCTGATTAGTGATCTGCTGGGCAATCCAGCCGGAAGCTTGCTGTTGCGTCATTCCCAGCCCTTCCAGTTGATGGTACATCGCCTGGGCGTTCGGGTTATACGGATTCACTGATTCGGTCAACTGCGCATGGTGCAGTGACTCGCGGTTAGTCCACATAGTCGTAGTGATTGATGTCCCTATAGACCCCGCCAGCGTTCGCGTAAAGTTGGAGAGACTCGACGCCGCCGCCAGTCGTTCCGGCGGCAAACCAGAGAGCGTAATGGTGGTCAGCGGCATAAAGAAGCAGGCCACCGCGAAGCCCTGGATAAACTGCGGCCAGGCCGATGCACCAAAATCCATACCCGGTTCAAAGGTATAAGCACGCCAGTAAAAGCAAACGGCATACATAATAAAGCTGAAGGTTACCAGCCGACGCATATCCAGTTTATGCGCAAAACGGCCGATAATTGGCGACAGGATCACCGGAATAATCCCTACCGGCGCAGATGCCAGCCCTGCCCAGGTTGCCGTGTAGCCGTAGACTTCCTGCAATAATTGCGGCAACAGAACAATTGCGCCGAAGTAGAGCATGTAGGCGAGGCTGATACACAAGCAGCCAATTGTGAAGTTGCGCGATTTAAACAGTGACAGGTCGACTATCGGGTTATCGTCGGTCAACTCCCAGACAATCAGGAAGCTGATAGCCACCACCGCCACCACGGTGAGGATGATAATTTCTTGCGATGAGAACCAGTCCAGCTCTTTACCCCGGTCGAGCATAATTTGCAGGCTACCGATACCAATCACCAGCAGCGCCAGCCCCACGGCATCAATTCGCCGCCTTTCTGTACGGGTTTCGCGTCCGCGCAGGGTTTGCAGTGTCATCAACACCACCGCCACGCCAATTGGCACGTTGATGAAGAATATCCAGCCCCAGTGGTAATTATCACTGATATAACCGCCGAGGATTGGGCCGCAAATTGGCGCGACAATCACCGTCATCGACCACAACGCCAGCGCGATCGAGCGTTTAGCTGGCGGGTAGTTATTCAGTAACAGACTTTGCGAAAGTGGGATCAACGGCCCGGCGACAATCCCCTGAATCACGCGGAAGAAGATCAGCATATTCAGACTACTGGAAACACCACACGCCCACGACGCAATGGCGAAGGCGATGGTTGACCAGAGGAACAGCTTCACTTCCCCGACGCGTTTTGCCAGCCAGCCGGTAAGGGGGATCGAGATGGCGTTTGCCACCCCGAAGGAGGTGATCACCCACGTTCCCTGGCTGAGCGATGAGCCCAGATTCCCGGCGATAGTGGGGATCGCCACGTTAGCAATGGTGGAGTCCAGCACCTGCATGAATGTCGCCAGTGACAGCGCAATCGTCATAATGACCAGTTGCGCGCCTTCCAGCGGTTTTTGCTGTTGCATCACACGCACCTCTGGATTAGCCAGCGTTAGCTTTTACGATATCGTCGATCAGTTTATTGACAGGTGCCAGGCTGATTTCACGCGCGGTACTTACCGCGACCGGCGTAGAACGTACTTTGTTTGCCAGTACCTGACCGTCACGGTTAGTGGTATTGACGCTCACCAGCGTGGACAAGCCGATACGCAGTGGGTATTGCTCAAGCTGTTTTTGGTCCAGTTCAATACGAACAGGCAGACGCTGAACGACTTTGATCCAGTTACCGGTGGCATTTTGCGCCGGAAGCAGCGAGAACGCGCTACCTGTACCCATATCCAGACCGACCACTTTACCGGTGTATTTCACATCATCGCCGTAAATATCAGTGGTGATAGTGACCGGCTGGCCGATGCGCATATTGGCAATCTGCGTCTCTTTAAAGTTGGCATCCACCCACATATTGGTAGCCGGAACGACCGCCATCAGCGGCGTCGTTGGGCTAATTTGCGCACCAGGCTGAACGGCTCGGCGGGAGACATAGCCGGTCATTGGGCTGACAATACGGGTACGTTCCAGCGCCAGCCAGGCGTTACGTACTTCAGTAGCGGCCTGTTGCACGGCAGGCTGATCTTCCAGTTTAGTTCCCAGAATAATCGCCTGATTGGCATTGTATTGTTGAATGGCGACATCCAGTTGCGCCTGGGCGCTGGTGACGGCGTCGCGGGCGTGTTGCAGTTCTTCGCGACCAATCAGGTTGGCATTGCCCAGCGGCACACGGCGGTTGTAGTCGCTCTGTGCTTTAGCGAGGGCGATTTTCTGCACCTCAATATTCGCCTGCAACTGCTTGCTGTTAATCATCAGTTGGTGGGTTTGACGAACGCTGGAAGCCAGCGCAGTTTTGGCTTTTTCAAACGCCTGGCGAGCATCTGTCGGGTCGAGAGTGACCAGCACATCGCCTTCTTTTACAAAATCGGTGTTATCGGCCCAGACTTTCGTCACGCTGCCAGACACCTGAGACATAATTTGAATCTGATTCCCTGCCACGTATGCGTCATCGGTCTCTTCAAAATGACGCAGTACCAAAAACCAATAAATTCCTATCGCTACGGCAATAATGATAAAGAGCAAGGTGAGAAGGAGGAGCAGACTCTTACGTTTGCCGCTCTTCTTTACCGGTTGCTGCGGGTTTTGAGTCTCCGCATTTGCGCTCATATTGTTCTCCACGATCTTCTTAACTCATCGGCTGAGCCGACCTGCTTGCCAAAAAGGCCAGCACGTTGCGATGCTGGCCGGTCAGTTTTTCTTTTATAAATCTGGATTTTTGAGCGAGATGACGCGTTAGCTCATCGCTTCGAGGACCATGCCGTCTTGTTCCATCTGGTCGAGACGGGAGAGCAACTTGCGGGTGATTTGCTCAAGCTGATCTTTTTCGCTAGTGCTGAGCGCGGACCAGAGTTGATGCAGGCAGTTATGCTGCGGCGGTAAAACCTCGCGCAAAAACTCGTGACCTTTTTCCGTTAATTGCAGATGCAGGCAGCGGCGATCGTTGTCGCTTTCACGACGCTCGATCCAACCGCGTTTTTCCAGTTCATCGGCAATACGCGTCGCATTGGTACGGGATGATCCAAGAGCACAACTTAATTCAGAAGGCTGAATACTGTGGTTTTCCTGAGACTCCAGCGTAATCAACGCCATAAACAACGTCTCGTTAATCCCCTGAGCCTTCAGCATTTTATTGCGGTTCTCCAGCAGCTTGCTCTGCATATGCATACAAAGACGGGTCAGAAGGATTTCCTGGTAAGGAAAATCTTCGTGGCGGCTGGCGCGAAATTTTAGCATTTGTTCAATGGGCGTAAACGAACTATCCATTTGGGTATGACCTCATTAATTTCAGCCGATATAGTAACGACAGTGACAAATAAAGTAAATGTATTGTTTTAGAAAATTGATTCTTGTGGGTTATATAATCGCCATCACTTTCCAGGCGAGCCCGTAGGCCAGCGCACTTAGCAGTGTCGGGACGATAATGCTGCGTGTTTTATAGAAACTGGCACCCAGTACCGCGAAGCCAACCAGTGTGGGCACGAAACGGCGTGTATCGTGCATCACTTCTGGTGCGGTAGAGACAACCAGCAGAGCACAAATCGAGGCTATGCCAATGGTGTCGAGCAAAATACCCACCGCACCACGTTTGGTCGGGCGGGCATTACCCACACGCAGGCGCAGCGGCAAATAGCGAAAGCAGTAATTAACCGCGCCAACCAGTAACCCAAGCAGCAGAACCTCATAGCTCATCGGGCGCTCCTTGCCAGAATGCCTGAATTAGCGCAGTGAGGCAGCCACAGACAATGCCTGCCAGAATGGCGACGGGAATAGAAAATAGCGTTACGCCCGCAAGGGCGCCGATTAACGCTGCGGTAACGCAAAGGGATTGTTTGCGCTGGAAAGAGGCGAGCAGAAAACTCATAAAGAGCGCCGGTAGCATAAAGCCTAATGCTGCTTCAACGGCTGGATAACCTTGCAGCAATCCGCTGCCAGAGAATGCCCCTATAACCGTACCAAATACCCACGATGACCATGAACTGAAGGCAATGCCAATCATCCAGTTCTCGCTCCAGCGGCGATTATTGCGTACCAGCTTTGCCGTTGCTGCGGCAAAAACTTCATCCGTCAGGCCAAACGCCCACAATGCAGTTTTCGATTTTTGCAAACGCTGAACAATGCGGCTACGCAACGATGGACCATACAGGATATGGCGAACATCCATTGCCATGACGGTCAGCGCAGCGACCCACAAACTACTCCCGGCTGCCAGCATCGTGGTAATGACGAACTGACTCGCGCCTGCATAAATGATGCAGGAGAAAAAAACGCTTTCGAGAGGAGAAAATCCCAGACGGGTCGCATTCAGACCGAAAGCAAAGGCCACCGGAATATAACTAATAACAATCGGTAAACTGTCTTTGCATCCTTCCATGAAGGTCGCCGAACCTGAAGCAGGCAGAGGAGTAGGGCTTACCATAGAGTGTACGCTTAACGACTGTTAAAATTATAAATGGACTGAATGAATATCTTAACCTTATCAGACTGATGGGCTTCTTAACACCCTTATAAGTGTAAAGCCACGAAAACGGTTGCTGATTGTCTAAATAGCGGCTTCCTGACGATGAAAACCTCGCCACCAGACCAACAGATTAACCAGGGCAATCGTCGCACCAGCCAGACAAACGCCAGCCCAACCGGCATGTTGCCAGGCAGAGGCCGAAATCAGTGAACCGGCGGCACCGCCAATAAAGTAACTGGTCATATAGCCTGCGGTCAGACGATTACGTGCATCAGGATAAATACGATAAATCACGGTTTGATTGGTGATATGCACGCCCTGTACGGTGAGATCCAGCACCAGGATGCCAATAATCAGCGCCAGCACGGAAGTGTGACCAAACCAGATCGCCAGCCATGAAAGCAACAGCAGCAGTAGGCCGAAAGTTGTTGTCAGGTGCGATTGACCCTTATCGGCAAAACCACCTGCCGGACGTGCGCCCAGCGCCCCAGCGGCTCCTGCAAGGCCAAACAGACCAATCGTTCCATCGCTGTAGTTAAAAGGCGGCGCGGCAAGCAAAAAGGCCATTGATGTCCACAGAATGCTGAAGTTAGCAAAGGTCAGACAGCCCAGTACCGCGCGGGTGCGCAGGATCTTATCGCTGATAAACATGCTGAAAACGGAACCTAACAACTGTGGGTAGTTGAGGTGCGTCTCCGATTTCATCTGCGGCAGGCCGCGCCATAACGCCAGCGCCATTAGCGCCATTAATACTGCTGCGACCCAGAAAACGGTGCGCCAGCCGCCGAGATTTGCCAGCAACCCGGCAACGGTACGCGCCAGCAAAATGCCTAGTAGCAGGCCGCTCATAATTGTGCCAACCACCTTGCCGCGTTTTTCCGGCGAGGCCAGTGTTGCCGCCAGCGGAACCAGAATTTGTGCCACGACCGAGAATAAACCCGTTAATGCCGTACCGAGGATCATCATCGCCAGTGACTGACTGCTGGCGGTAATCAACATACCGCCCGCTGCCAGTAAGGTCATCGAGACAATCAGGCGGCGGCGTTCAAACATATCACCGAGGGGAACAAGAAATAGCAGACCGGCGGCATAACCTAGCTGCGCGGCGGTGACAATAAAGCCCGCTGAACTGGCAGAAAGGGAAAAGTTACGCGCGATAGTGTCGAGCAATGGCTGAGCGTAATAGTTGCTGGCGACCGCCAGACCGGTGGCGATCGACATTAGCACGATCAGCGCCGGGCTAAGCTCGTGATTGGGTTTCGTCATTATTGTTTATCAGGTGATGATGAGTCTGAAAACCAATAATAGCGGATGTTGATGAATATGGGATGAAAGATAGATTGTTGAAATGTGCGGTGTGGTGTGTAGGCATGATAAGACGCGT
>NZ_AEJZ01000088.1:0-15396 GCF_000208525.1 Escherichia sp. TW14182 | reverse complement strand
TCAGGTGGCCAAATTCACTATGCCACTACATCGTCTTATCGACACGGCTGCGGTATACGGTAATGAAGATGCTGTCGGTGAAGCTGTTCGTGAGGCCATTTCGGAAGGTCTTTGTACCCGTGAGGAGTTATTTATTACGTCAAAACTGTGGGTGCAGGATATGGTTAATCAGGATACAGCAAAAGCAGGAATTGAAGCATCGTTAAAAAAATCGGGACTTGAATATTTTGACCTCTATTTATTGCACCAGGCGATGCGTGATTATTTCAGTGCGTGGCGAGCCCTGGAAGCCGCTTATGATGAAGGCAAACTGAAAGCGATTGGTGTTTCCAATTTCTATCCTCATGTATTAGCAAACTTTTGTGAAACAGTCAGAATAAAACCAATGGTGAACCAGGTTGAGCTGCATCCCTATTTTGCACAACCAGAGGCGCTGGCAACCATGAAGCACTATAATGTGCAACCTGAAGCCTGGGCTCCGCTAGGCGGTGGAAGACATAAGCCATTTGAAAACAGAATGCTTCAGAGTATTGCTGATGCCCACCAAAAAACGATTTCTCAGGTGATATTGCGCTGGAATATTCAACGTGGCGTGGTTGTTATCCCAAAATCAACTCATCAACAGCGTATTGAAGAGAACTTCGCCATCTGGGATTTTTCACTGACAGAGGCAGAAATGGAGCAAATTAGTTCGCTTGATTTAGGCTATGTTGGTGAATCCGTAAAACATTTTAATCCTGAATTTGTTCGTGGTTGTCTTGGCGTAAAAATACATGACTGATTTTAGTATTTGTTGAGCTATATTATTTGGATAATGACGTTTTTATCTGAGCTTACAGGTTTTGTTTTATAAAATAGTAAATTCAGACAATATGGGTTTTAACCAGCGATTTAAGAATATGATTCTTAAATTATTAATCATTTCATAATGAAGAGGCACTTTATGAAAACTATCGGTTATGCCGCACTCTCTTCCGACGCAAAACTAGTTCCTTATCATTTTAAACGTCGTGAGTTACGGGACAATGATATTGCCATTGAAATTCTTTATTGTGGTGTTTGTCACTCAGATTTACATACAGTTAATGGTGACTGGGGGCCTCAGCCTTATCCGTTAATTCCGGGGCACGAAATTGTCGGTATCGTGAGAGCTGTGGGGCAGGGGGTTAAAAAATATCAAGTAGGCGATCATGTTGCCGTTGGCTGTATGGTCGATAGCTGTATGCATTGCGACCAGTGTGAACAAGGCGAAGAACAGTATTGCCGCCACGGGATGACGCCAACCTACGGTGCTAAGGATCGGATCAGCGGCGAAATTACTCAGGGAGGCTACTCCAAACATATTGTGGTTCGTGAGGAATTTGTACTGCGGATCCCTGAAAATATGGATTTAGCCAAAACTGCACCGATTCTCTGTGCCGGAATTACCACATTCTCACCATTACGAACCTGGAATGTTGGCCCAGGCAGCCGTGTTGGCGTTATTGGGTTAGGCGGTTTAGGTCATATGGCTGTAAAACTGGCTGTCGCGATGGGGGCTGACGTTACTGTGATCAGCCGGACTAAAAGCAAAGAGGCAGACGCAAAATTGCTCGGTGCAAAAGGCATTCTCCCGTCTTCAGATCCTGAGGCATTACAGATGTCAGCCTGTGCATTCGATTTGATTATCGATACAGTTCCCGTTAAACACGACCTGAATATCTACACCCCATTGTTAGATATTGATGGTGCATTAGTTATTGTTGGACAGGTTGGGCCAATGGAAGAACCGTCTACGATCCCTCTGATTATGGGGCGTCGCCGTGTTGCTGGCTCACTCATCGGCGGTATTGCAGAAACACAGGAAGTGCTGGATTTCTGCGCGAAGCATAATATCTATCCCGAATGTGAAATGATCAATATTGATCAGATAAACGATGCTTTTTCTCGCCTTGCAAAAGGGGATATGGCACATCGTTTTGTTATTGATATGGCGTCACTGAATGCTGAGTAACGGAATAATTCACAGCAGTGTATATTTTCCAGCAACTCACAAGAAAGGCGTTCAATAATGGAACCAAAAATGTGTTTGAGAGCAGGAATTTTCGCTGAGCACTAACAGACATAATGATATTAAAAAGCCAGAGCCTTGCGATAGCCCTGGCTTTTGTCTGCCTGATGTTCAGTTTTTTTTATGATGGCGTAGCGCATCAACAACCAGCTGGAATGCTTTTGAGTGATTTCTGTTTTCCGGGTAATAAATATAATAACCATCCCAATAAGGACACCAGTCTTCAAGTACACTGATCAGTTCGCCGCTGGCGATGTGTTTTTCCGCAATATCGCGTGGAACATGCGCCAGGCCGTAGCCCTCTAACGCCGCCTGCAAATTTTGATAGATACGGCTAAACACCAGTTGACCGCTGACTTTTACATTCAGGCTTTTTCCTTCTTTTTCAAACTCCCACGCATACAGATTGCCATGCGTTGGAAAACGAAGATTAATGCAGTTATGACTAATAAGGTCATCTGGATGTTTTGGCAAAGGGTGTTGAGAAAAATATGCTGGCGAACCGACAACAGCAAAGCGCACGTCGGGACCAATACGTACAGAGATCATACCGCTGGATATCTGTTCTCCCAGGCGCGTTCCTGCATCGAATCGGCCGGATACAATATCCGTTAAAGTATAATCATCAATTAATTCCAGATTTATATCCGGATATTCTTTTAGTAATGGCTCAAGTTTTGGCCAGATGACAGACCTGATAGCGTAATCAGATGTGGATATTCGAACGGTTCCAGCAGGCTTCTTGTTGAGATCTTTTAGTTGCTGCAATGTTCCCTGAATCCCATCAATATAAGGCCCCAGCTCATCAAGCATTGATTGCCCTACATCCGTCAGCGATATGCTGCGGGTGGTGCGAGTGAGGAGTTTCATACCCAGACGAGATTCAAGGGTGCGCATACTGTGACTCAAAGCTGATTGTGATATCCCCAATTGAGCAGCAGCCCTGGTGAAACTCTTTTCACGCGCAACAACGATGAATGCCATTAAATCATTAAGATTTTCTCGTGCCACTCTCTGCCTCTCATTGCGGAAAAAAGATATCTGTTTACATGTTAGCGTGAGAGATATGGTAAGCCCCAACCTTAAACAAGGAAACATTGAGCATAAAAATAGCGTCAGCCTTACCTGTACAAAGGGAAAACTGACGCCTGAAAAATTAAACAACAGATTCTGTTCTGATTATAAAGGGTTAAATTTTAAAATCTGAACATGACTCATTACTTCGTTGTTTAAGGATTTCCCGCGCCGAATCAGCCATTATCATGACTGCGCCAGCCAGCATCAGGGTATCTTTCAACACCAGACGACCGGCTCCGGATAAATAGGGAAAACCATGATGAGCATCCCCCAGAGCAGGCACCCAGGCTTCAGGAGTGGTGATTAAAAATGAGAGTGTTACCAGCGGTGTGGCAAATGACATTAATCCACCCAATAAACCCAACCACCGGTTAACAGGATTTGCTAACACCAGCAGAGCAATCATCACCTCCACGACGCCAAGGCCATTGGAAAAACCATAGGTATTATTAGCAATTTGCCATGTCCGGGCTTCCGGCTTATATTCGCCTTCGTGAGTCAGATACTGTTTATATTCTTCCGGATGTTCATAGAAGAACGACATTAGCGGACTGTTCGCGACGAATGGTGTAATGCTGTCGGCCTCGTAAGGGACAAACTTTAATAACCCAATCCACATAAAAACAATCGCAATGCTCAGACGAATCAATGTCAGGCCAATTTTATCTCCCCGACTTAACAGGTGCAGGTATTTTTCCATTATCAACGTCCTTATTTATACAATACTGCCGTCGCGGTTGAGTTGTTATCAATCCGCATGGAGGTAATTTTCCATGATGATGCGTCATGTTTTCTGGCGATATCAGCAATGGCATCCTCCAGAACTGTCGGTGATGCTGATACTGACGAGACGCTGACATGTTTCAGAACTATTTTGTCATCTGCATTGGTGGAAAAAGCCATAACACCAGATAATAGCATTGCAAATAAAACAGTTTTTTTAAACATATAAAATACCATCAATGAAGTGATTGAGGAATTATAGAATAAGCAAAAATTGATAAAATTGTTTTCTCTGAGACGCCAGAATATTTGTCCTGGCGTCTGATTTTAGGTTTATTTGACTAATGAAAATAGATCATTGAGTGATTCGCTCATCGACGGATGAGTAAATATCTGATCGCGTAATATGCTATAAGGCAGCCCGGCATCCATCGCCATTTTCACAATATTGATCATCTCGTGGGAGTCAACACATAGCAGTGATGCCCCTAATATACGTTGGGTTTTATTATCGATAATCGCTTTTAATACCCCACGGGTATCGTTCATCACTCTGGCGCGCGGAATTGCCGCTACAGGCAATGTAACCACCTGAATATCTGCACCACTCTCTCTGGCTTGTTCTTCTGTCATACCAACCCGAGACAGTGGAGGAGTCATGAATACGGAATAAGGCACATTTTTCCGATCATCAGTACTACGTTTGCCTTCTCCCAGTAACTCATCGCGCACAATGCGGTAATCATCCAGTGAAATATAAGTAAACTGCAGCCCGCCGGTAACATCTCCCATCGCCCAAATATTGTCTGCGGTGGTATGTAATCGCTTGTCAACGACAATTGCCCCGCGCTCGTTCTCCGCAACCCCGGCATTTTCTGGTTTTAACGAGGCGGTAGCAGGCTGGCGACCGGAAGCAATTAACAGGACATCCACCGCCAGTTGAGTGTGTCCGGTATGCACTTGTACTTTATTTTTATCGTGGCTGATACGCTGCACATGGGCGTTGAGGATAATATCCACTCCCTGCTCGCGTAAAATAGTCGCGATATTATCAGCAATGTCCCGATCTTCCCGAGGCAAAAACAGAGGCGCTGCTTCGAAAATAGTCACCTTACTGCCAAAATTAGCGAACATAGAGGCGAACTCAATGCCAATATATCCCCCGCCCAAAATACCTAAATGTTCGGGTAATTCCTTCAGGTTAAGTAATCCGGTACTGTCATAGACGCCTGGCGTCGTGGTTATTCCTGGAATTGATGGAACCACAGTTTGTGCGCCGGTATTAATAAAAATTTTCTCACCGTGAATCTCCAGATTTCCCTCTGGTCGATGAATACGCAGAATATGATTATTGATAAACTCCGCTTGCCCGACGATCACGTCGATATTGGGCATATCCGCAAGATTATGGAAATTCTTATTGCGTAAGAATTTGACGACCTCATCTTTACGCTGCATGGCACGGGAAAAATCTGTGTGCTGTTGTGCGTCATGAACCAATGTTTTGGTTGGGATGCAGCCGATATTAATACATGTCCCGCCATACATTGCATTCGATTGTTCGATGAGAGCCACACGCCAACCCGCTTTAGCCAGCGTGACGGCTAATGTTTTTCCTGCCTTACCAAAACCAATAATAACTGCCTGATATTTATTCATGATAATTTCCTGTCGAAACGTATTCATTTGACGTAATGACTATAGACGTAAATGCGCAAATAACACTTCTTCACAACGCTTGATATTTTGTCTTATCGTCTGATGTTCGTTGTTTTTTAATCAGGGTCACAATATAACGATGATGATTAACTTATTGATGATATTGGCTTAAGTCTTATATAAGATTATTGCTATCTATAATCAAAAAACTACTCAGGAGTCTGATATGGATGCCCTTAGCCGTTTGTTGATGCTTAACGCTCCACAAGGAACGATCGATAAAAATTGCGAGTTAGGAAGTGACTGGCAGCTTCCACATGTTGCGGGGGAACTATCGGTTATTCGTTGGCATGTGTTAACACAAGGTGCGGCGAAACTGGAAATGCCGGCGGGGCAGACCTTTACATTGCGCCCTGGGAATGTGGTTCTGCTACCACAAAACTCAGCTCATCGCCTGAGTCACATTGAAAATGAATCGACCTGTATCGTATGTGGCACTCTTCGGCTGCAACGTTCGGCGCGTTATTTTTTGACCTCTTTGCCGGAAGCTCTGTTTTTGGCACCGGAAAGTGACAGCGTGGAGTTTAACTGGCTGAGGGAGGCGATTCCTTTTTTACAACAGGAATCCAGAGCGGCAATGCCGGGAGCGGATGCTCTGTGTAGCCAGGTATGCGCCACACTCTTTACACTCGCCGTGCGTGGATGGATCGTACAGGCTAATACGGAGAAAAATATTCTCAGTTTGTTGCTTCATCCTCGCCTTGGCGCGGTGATTCAGCAAATGCTGGAAATACCTGGCCATCCCTGGACAGTCGAATCGCTGGCCAGCATCGTTCACATGTCCAGGGCAAGTTTTGCCCAACTTTTTCGTGATGTTTCTGGAACCACGCCACTGGCTGTATTAAC
The DNA here is from genome assembly GCF_000208525.1 of Escherichia sp. TW14182. Classification (NCBI taxonomy): domain Bacteria; kingdom Pseudomonadati; phylum Pseudomonadota; class Gammaproteobacteria; order Enterobacterales; family Enterobacteriaceae; genus Escherichia; species Escherichia sp. TW14182. Next base: position 8,981 of record NZ_AEJZ01000088.1, on the reverse strand, counting down.
AAAGTTGCGGCTACAAATAGCGGCTCAGCGGTTTTCCCGGGAAACGCTCCCCGTCGTGGTGATCGCTGAGTCAGTAGGCTATGCCAGTGAATCATCCTTTCACAAGGCTTTTGTTCGCGAGTTTGGCTGTACTCCAGGTGAATATCGGGAAAGAGTCAGACAGCTTCAGGAGGTTATCTTATAAGCTAAGTATGGATAAGATTATCTGTTATAAAAATAGAGCAAGTCATACTCAGCGTAGCGGGGAAAAACAGCCGGATGTTCTGGTAGAAATAAAGAACATCCAGGCATTCTAAAGGTAAGATTTCTGTTACTTAATCTTTGTGTGCATCCTTATCCATATAAAAGCGTATGGTTAAGAAAACCACTTTATCGCATAAACCAGAAATAAAAGAGACCTACTTTTAAGCCAAGTATTGCGATGTAAGCACAGCAGTATTTCATGGTGCCAGACATTATTTGATTGGCTTGCCCTTCCATTTTTGTGGCAGAAACGGCAATGGCAATACTTTGCGGTGAAATCATTTTCCCACCCGTGGCACCGGAAGTATTTGCCGCCGCCAGCCAATTGGGATCGATATGCAGCTTGCTGGCTGCAATAGTTTGTAGTTTGCCAAACAAAATATTCGAGTTAGTGTCGCTGCCGGTGACAAAAGTACCCAGCGCACCAATGACCGGCGCGAGAAAGACGTATGAACTTCCGGTGAGATCGACAATTGACCGTGCCAGCGTAGAAATAATGCCGCTGAGATCCATAACTGTTGCCATGGCGACAATGGCCATAATCGCAATAATAGAATTTTTAAGCTGGAATACGGTTTTGATAAATACTTCCAGCATACCGCGTGCTGATGCCCCCTGAATAAAACCGCCGAGAATAGTTGCAAAGATAATCAACATTCCAGGCGTTGTGAGCCATTCTATTTTTAATGCTAATGTTCCGCCATCGACCAGTGAAAAATGCAGCACTGAAGCCAGCTGAGATGCTGCTGCTTTTATCGTTGGGAATAACGGTGAGCACAGCAGAATAAAGACAAAAATAAACAGGTAAATAGAACCGACCCGGAACAGCACCTTTGCCGAACGTGGTGCCATTTCACGGGTATGGCTGGCTTCAATACGCCACTCTGGGTCTACTTCACCTTTGCGCAGACGGCTGGCAATTGCGACAGCGAAAAGGCTAGCCAGGCTGCCAGCAAAAGCGGGCAATTCGGCACCAAGATGGACGGCAACAAAGTATTGCGGAATAAGTGTCGCGATGCCACATAGCAGTGTGATAAGGAATACGCCGCGAATCGCTTTCACGCCGCCGCCAATAATACAAATAATGACAAAGGGCAGCAGGAGATTAAAAATCGCTAATTGTAGAATAATTGTGCCACCTAAGGTGTAAACAGACAGATTAACCTGCTCGGCGAGGATTGAAACCGGAATACCTACCGCCCCAAACGCTGTAGGCACCGTATTGGCAACCAGTGAAGCAATTGCGGCTTTCAGTGGGTTGAATCCCAACGCGATGAGGATACCAATAGGAATGGCGACCGCAGTACCGTAGCCGGCAGCAGCCTCAAGAAAACCACCAAAACACCATGAAATAAGGAGCACCTGGATACGCTTATCTTCGCTAATACTGGCGAGAATATCGCGGAGAATATCCAGAGCTTTGGTTGCCTGCATGACGTTATAACTGAATATTGCACCGAGGATCACAATCACGATCGGCCATAATCCTTTGAGTGCACCATAACCCACTGAGGCTTTCAGATTCTGTATTGGCATGTCCCAGAACAGGACAGATAAAACTGCTGTAAATGCCAGTGATATCAGAACTGAATAATGAACAGGCACCTTCAGTTTCAGAATCAAAAATACCATAAGGAGCAAAGGTGAGAGTGCAATAGCAAACATTAAATATCCGTGCATTTCTATTCCTGACTATATTTATCGACCTTGTTTATCTATTTTTCCGATGGAGGTTATCTCATTATTAAAATAAAAAATGCAAACTGAATCGCTTCAGTAAAATAAAATTACACATTGTTAATGTTTGTATATTTATTGTTAACATTCTGATTTATAAAATAATGTATGTATATTTTAACAGCCCCTTAATGAGTAACTCTAAATAGGTATTCAAGGTCGGGTTTATGAATTTTGTGACCCACTTAAATCAAATTTTCACCCCAGTGTTGATAGCTGGTGTCTTTATAAAAATGTGAGCGATGCCGAAAGAAATAAAATTAGTTATTGCATCCAGGTATTGAATGACGGATTATCTGTTTTGTCATACAAATGAGTTTGGAATTGTATTTTATTACTTAATAAAAAAGAGCCCCTATTTTTATTGATGATTGATAACCCAGAAGGGGTGGTTGCCATCGGGCATAAACAGAAATGAAGTAATGGAGTGTTGGTTGTGAATGTAAATTTCTTTGTTACCTGTATTGGTGATGCACTGAAATCAAGGATGGCACGAGACTCCGTGCTGCTACTGGAAAAACTCGGCTGTCGCGTAAATTTCCCGGAGAAACAGGGATGCTGCGGTCAGCCTGCGATCAATAGTGGTTATATCAAAGAAGCGATTCCGGGGATGAAAAATCTGATCGCTGCACTGGAGGATAACGACGATCCCATTATTTCACCTGCTGGTTCCTGCACCTATGCCGTAAAAAGTTACCCGACGTATCTGGCGGATGAACCTGAATGGGCATTACGTGCCGAAAAGGTTGCCGCGCGTATGCAGGATCTCACCTCTTTTATTGTTAATAAATTAGGGGTAGTGGATGTCGGCGCCAGCTTGCAGGGGAGAGCGGTGTATCACCCATCTTGCAGCCTGTCCCGTAAGCTGGGGGTGAAGGACGAGCCACTTACGCTGCTGAAAAATGTACGCGGACTGGAGCTGTTGCCCTTTGCCGAACAGGACACTTGCTGCGGGTTTGGCGGCACGTTCTCGGTCAAAATGGCCGAAATATCCGGCGAGATGGTGAAAGAAAAGGTTTCGCACCTGATGGAAGTCCGCCCTGAGTATTTAATTGGCGCTGACGTGAGTTGCCTGCTGAACATTAGTGGGCGATTACAACGTGAAGGGCAGAAAGTCAAAGTGATGCATATTGCTGAAGTGCTGATGAGCCGCTGAGGATATAAAGATGTCGATCAAAACCAGTAATACAGAATTTAAGACACGCATCCGTCAGCAAATTGAAGATCCGATCATGCGCAAAGCGGTGGCAAATGCGCAGCAGCGTATTGGTGCAAATCGGCAAAAAATGGTTGATGAACTAGGGCACTGGGAGGAGTGGCGCGATCGCGCTGCCCAGATACGTGATCATGTTCTGAGTAATCTTGACGCTTATTTGTACCAGCTCTCAGAAAAAGTGACGCAAAACGGCGGTCACGTCTATTTTGCAAAAACCAAAGAAGATGCTACCCGCTACATTTTACAGGTCGCCCAGCGTAAAAATGCGCGGAAAGTGGTGAAGTCGAAATCAATGGTGACCGAAGAGATTGGCGTCAACCATGTGTTGCAGGATGCTGGCATTCAGGTGATTGAAACCGATCTGGGGGAATACATTCTGCAGTTGGATCAAGATCCGCCATCTCATGTTGTGGTTCCGGCTATTCATAAAGATCGCCACCAGATCCGCCGGGTGCTACACGAACGCCTGGGTTATGATGGCCCGGAAACGCCTGAAGCGATGACCTTATTCATTCGCCAAAAGATCCGCGAAGATTTCCTCAGTGCTGAAATCGGTATTACCGGCTGTAATTTCGCGGTGGCAGAAACCGGTTCGGTATGTCTGGTGACTAATGAAGGTAATGCGCGAATGTGTACCACGCTGCCTAAAACGCACATTGCGGTGATGGGTATGGAGCGTATCGCCCCCACGTTTGCTGAGGTAGACGTATTGATCACCATGCTGGCGCGCAGTGCCGTTGGTGCGCGTTTGACGGGATACAACACCTGGCTGACAGGACCGCGCGAAGCAGGACACGTTGATGGCCCTGAAGAGTTTCATCTGGTTATTGTTGATAACGGACGCTCCGAGGTGCTGGCCTCTGAATTTCGTGATGTGCTGCGCTGTATTCGCTGCGGAGCCTGTATGAATACCTGCCCGGCATATCGCCATATTGGCGGTCACGGATATGGCTCTATTTACCCAGGACCAATTGGTGCGGTGATTTCTCCATTGCTTGGCGGCTATAAAGATTTTAAAGATTTGCCTTACGCCTGCTCTTTATGCACGGCCTGTGACAGCGTTTGTCCGGTGCGTATTCCTCTGTCGAAACTGATTTTACGCCATCGTCGGGTGATGGCTGAAAAAGGAATCACCGCAAAAGCAGAGCAACGGGCGATCAAAATGTTTGCTTATGCCAATAGTCATCCGGGATTGTGGAAAGTCGGAATGATGGCTGGCGCCCATGCGGCAAGCTGGTTTATCAATGGCGGCAAAACACCGCTCAGGATCGGCGCAATTAGCGACTGGATGGAAGCACGCGATCTTCCTGAAGCTGACGGAGAGAGTTTCCGTAGCTGGTTTAAGAAACATCAGGCGCAGGAGAAAAAGAATGGATAATCGGAGCGAATTTTTGAACAACGTTGCTCAGGCACTGGGTCGCCCGCTGCGACGTGAACCGCAAGCAGAAGATGCGCCGCTTAACAACTATGCTAACGAGCGGCTTACCGAACTTAATCAACAGCAGCACTGTGATGCGTTTATCCAGTTTGCCAGCGATGTCATGTTGACGCGTTGTGAACTGACCAGCGAGGCGCAGGCGGCAGAAGCGGCATTACGTTTGTGTAAAGAGCTGGGAGAGCAGTCGGTCGTGGTGAGTGGCGACAAGCGACTGGAGGAGCTGGGGATCAGTGGACGTTTACAGCAGGAATGCAATGCCGCTGTTTGGGATCCGGCGAAAGGTGTCGAGAATATCGCTCTGGCGGAGCAGGCGAAAGTTGGCGTTGTGTATGCTGAATATGGCTTAACAGAGTCGGGAGGTGTGGTTCTTTTTTCCGCCGCTGAGCGCGGGCGTTCATTGAGTCTGCTACCTGAGTCCTCTATTTTTATCTTGCGTAAAAGCACTATTTTGCCCCGAGTGGCGCAGCTGGCAGAAAAATTGCACCAGAAAGCGCAGGCCGGTGAACGTATGCCATCCTGCATTAACATCATCAGTGGCCCCAGTTCAACAGCGGACATTGAACTTATCAAAGTCGTTGGGGTTCACGGGCCGGTGAAGGCGGTGTACCTGATTATTGAGGATTGTTGAGAGAGAGATTGGCGGCCATTCTGGTATGAACATCCAGAATGGCGCTGTCATATTGAACGGAATAACTGCTCTATCTGGGCGCTCAGAAACGGGAGCGCATATACCAGGGTGATGGAAAAATAGGCAGTTAAAACACCCGTTCATTTGTGTTATGTTTGGTGGATAAAAATAAACCGAACGTCGATTGTTTGTGTCATTATAGTTTTACGCTGTAAAGATTTAGTGTAAAAATCCACGCTTATATTTTTACAGCATTCAGATGCTTTCCTTGTAATCACAGTTAAATCCCGCTGAGATTTATTCTTTTCTTAATAATATCTTATATTTTTGCTGAATGGATTCAGTCCTAAGCTGATATATTATTTTTAATAAGATAAGTCTTATATTTATATACTCATTTAGTGTTACCAATTTTTCTTATATTAATACGAGCTCTCATTGCTTTGCTTTGGACTATATTTTGAGTTGATCTGGATTCGTAGATACATATAATGCGCCTGTGTTCAAAACTGGAAGTTAATGTAAGGATGATGTTGCGGTTGTTAATTTGGAAAACGTGTCCAGTGGAGAGTTAGCCCTATATTACCCTCTGAACTGTATGCCTGAATTATACAGTTTTCGATATTATGCAGTCTTTTTGAATTTTTATATCTCTCATGAGTCGAGGTGCGGAATTTAATTCACCTCGGTGTATGAGAGCTTGGTTTTGTCTGGATGCATTGCTGGAGAGTCTCATGAATAAAATATATCGGCTAAAGTGGAACAGGTCCCGTAACTGTTGGTGCGTTTGCTCTGAGCTGGGAAGTAGAATAAAAGGAAAGAAGGCAAGAGCCGTTTTAATTAGCGCGATAGGTTTATATTCATCTCTGGCGTTCTCTGGTGATGTCACCGTGAACCAGGACAAGACTATTGATTTTGGCAAGGCCGATCAAAACATCGATTACCGTATTACGGTTACTGATAATGCTAATCTGGTTATCGACGTTACAGACACTTCTCGTCCACGTTTCACGCTCAATTCTGGTGGTGGGTTGGATATCACCGGAGGGAAAGTGTATATCAATGGTCAGCTTGATGTATTGCTGAAAGGGACGGGTTTTCTAAACGTTTCAAATGCCGGTAGTGAATTGTATGCTGATGATCTCTATGACTCAAACTCCGGCTCCAGGCACGATCGCGGCTATTTTAATGTCTCCAACGGCGGCAAAATTCATGTTAATGGCACCAGTCGTCTGACTTATACGCAGGGAAATGTCAGTGGCGAAGGCAGCCAGGTAAATTCCAAAACTTTCTTCATGGGCGTTTACAGCAGTTACGGTGGAGATCAGTACCTGTCTGTTAATAACGGTGGTGAAGTTAATGCCAGTGAGCAAATTAGTCTGGGCTATTATAATCAAAACTCCGATACCACACTTGCTGTTTCAGAAGGCGGCAAAATTTCTGCACCGAAAATTAGTTTAAGCACCAATTCGGAGTTGGCGTTAGGTGCACAGGAAGGGAGTGATGCGAAAGCAGCAGGGATTATTGATGCCGAAAAAATTGAGTTTGTGTGGGCTTCGACATCCGAAAAGAAAATCACATTAAACCACACGGATAAAAACGCGACTATTTCCGCTAACATTGTCAGTGGTAGTGAGGGGCTGGGCAATATCAATGCGCTCAGTGGCACGACTTACTTAACCGGTGATAATTCTGCATTTAGCGGCAAAGTAACGATTGGCCAAAATGGAGCTTTGGGGATCACTCAAAATATAGGCACGGCAGATATCTCTAATCGCGGAAAATTACACCTGAAGGCTGACGATAGCATGACCTTTGCCAATAAGATCTCCGGCAACGGTACAATCAGTATCGACAGTGGGACGGTTGCTTTGACCGGTAATAATTATGCATTCAGCGGATATATTGATGTTGCCTCCGATGCTGTAGCTGTTATTACTGAAGAAAAGAACATCGGTAATGCGGATCTGGATGTTGATGGCAAATTGCAAATTAATGCCAACAAAGATTGGGTATTTGATAACGATCTTCAAGGTAAAGGCATTGTTGAAATAGACATGGGGAATCATGCATTCTCCTTCGATGAGTTTGCTTACACCGACTGGTTCCAGGGTTCACTGGCGTTCCAGAACACGACATTTAACCTGGAACAGAATGCTGAGTTTCTGCAGAGAGGCGGGATCACTGCGGGTCAGGGAAGTCAGATAACGGTGGGTAATGGTACTCACTCCATTAGCACTCTGGGGTTCTCCGGCGGAACCGTTGATTTTGGTGCTCTGACAACTGATGCACAGATGACAGAAGGAACCGTCAAAGTTAGCAAAACGCTGGATCTACGGGGCGAGGGGGTTATTCAGGTTGCCGACCGCGACGTTGTAAGCTCAGTATCTCGTGATATTGACTCTGCATTATCGCTCACTGAAGTTGATGATGATAACAGCGCCATTCTGCTGGTTGATGCGCAGGGGGCGGAGGTGCTGGGGGATGCGGGCAATCTGCAATTGCAGGATAAAAATGGACAAACTCTCTCCAGCAGTGCGCAACGTGATATTCAGCAGAATGGGAAAAAAGCTGCCGTTGGCACTTATGACTATCGTCTGACGAGTGGGGTAAATAATGACGGCCTGTATATCGGCTATGGCCTGACGCAGCTTGATTTGCAGGCTACTGACAGCGATGCCCTGGTGCTGAGTGCCAATGGTAAAAGCGAGAATGCCGCCGATCTCAGCGCAAAAATTACCGGTAATGGTGACCTGGCATTCAGCAGCCAGAAAGGCCAGACTGTATCGCTTTCTAACAAAGACAACGACTATACCGGTGTTACCGATCTGCGTAGCGGGACGCTCTTGCTGAATAACGATAATGTGTTGGGTAATACCCAGGAACTGCGTCTGGCGGCAGAAACTGAAATGGATATGAATGGTCATAGCCAGACCGTGGGTACGCTCAATGGTAGCGCCGATTCGCTGTTGAACTTAAACGGCGGAACTCTGACTCTTGCCAACGGGGGCACTGCAACCGGTTCATTAACGGGGAGCGGGACGCTGAATGTTCAGGGTGGCACGCTGGATATCGCGGGCGATAACAGCAGCCTGACGGCGAATATGAATATTGCTAACTCAGCTCATGTCCTGGTAAGCCACGCACAGGGATTGGGTAGCGCAAACGTTGAGAACAACGGCACCCTGGTGTTGAATAATAGCGGTGAAAAAAGAGCGGCTGTGCCTGTGAGTTACAGCCTGGGTGGCAATTTGACCAACAACGGCACGCTGATGACCGGGATGTCAGGACAGCAAGCGGGCAATGCGTTAGTGGTGAAGGGGAACTACCACGGTAATAACGGTCAACTGGTTATGAATACGGTACTGAATGGCGATGATTCAGTGACTGATAAACTGGTTGTTGAGGGCGATACCAGCGGCATGACGTCCGTTACGGTGAATAACGCTGGCGGTACAGGCGCTAAAACCCTTAACGGTATCGAACTTATCCATGTAGGTGGTAAGTCCGAGGGGGAGTTTGTTCAGGCGGGGCGTATCGTTGCGGGCGCGTATGACTACACTCTCGCACGTGGTCAGGGGGCAAACAGCGGTAACTGGTATCTGACCAGCGGTGGTGAGTCAGTTGAACCGCAACCGGAGCCAGAGCCGATGCCGAATCCGGAGCCGAATCCGGAGCCGAATCCGACACCAGAGCCGACGCCAGAGCCGACGCCAGAG